>NZ_JBEVAL010000003.1:0-80792 GCF_051297115.1 Meiothermus cerbereus | reverse complement strand
TCCGAGGTCTACGCTACAGGTTTTACCCACCCAGCGCTTCGTGGGTGGAACCCCATACCCCCGCCCCGCCTTGGCGGGGCGGCAAGAACCCCGGAAACTTCCGTTTCCAGCTGATATTCTAGCGCATCTACCACCCACCATGCTATGTGCCCCTACGGAGCACGTGGGGGAGTCCTCGCCTCGCCACGGCGAGGCGGCCATCCCTGAAGGGGATGGGTTTTATAGCTCCCCCACACCCCCTCGCTTCTATAAATAGCAGCCGGGGGTATCCTTTGAGTACACAGCAGCCCTTGGGCCGCTGGGCTTAACCAGGCCGCTCGAGGTCTTGAATTCGTGCTGGACTTGGGTACACTTGCAGGCGGAGCTGAGCAGGCCTGCAGAACCTGCGGTACTCCGGCGTTCGGCACACCCAGGGCCGAAGGGGGGAGCCACTTTCGCCCACCCCGCGAGCATGGAGGCACCCTATGGCAAACGGAGAAATTTCAAGGTTCTTAAAGCATCATTTCCGCCACTTTAACGCGGCTACCCTGGTGGATGCCGCCGAAGCCTATCGTGCCCACCTCGAGCAAGGCGGGGTGATGATGGTCACGCTGGCCGGGGCCATGAGCACCGCCGAGCTGGGCCTTTCGCTGGCCGAGATGATCCGCCAGGGTAAGGTACACGCCATCAGCTGCACCGGCGCCAACCTGGAAGAAGACCTCTTCAACCTGGTGGCCCACCACCACTACGAGCGCATCCCCAACTGGCGCGAACTGACCGCCCAGGACGAACAAAAGCTGTTGGAGCGCCACCTTAACCGGGTGACCGACACCTGCATCCCCGAGATGGAGGCCATGCGGCGGCTCGAGGCGGCCCTGCTGGAGGAGTGGGAGGCCGCCGACAGGGCTGGGGAGCGCTACTTTCCACACGAGTTTTTATACCGCATCATTCGTTCGGGAAAGCTCGAGCAGTACTACCAGATTGACCCCAAGGATAGCTGGATGGTAGCGGCTGCCGAGAAAAACCTGCCCATTGTGGTTCCCGGCTGGGAAGACTCCACCACCGGCAACATGTACGCGGGCCACTGTCTGAACGGGCACATCCAAAACGTTCATACCGTGCGCACGGGCATCGAGTACATGATGGAACTGGCCAAATGGTACGAAAAGACCAGTGCTAGCCATTCCATCGGCTTCTTCCAGATTGGCGGGGGCATTGCCGGCGACTTTCCCATCTGCGTGGTGCCCATGCTACACCAGGACATGCAGCGCCCCGAGATCCCGGTATGGGGCTACTTCTGTCAGATTTCCGACTCCACCACCAGCTATGGCTCGTACTCGGGCGCTGTGCCCAACGAGAAAATCACCTGGGGCAAGCTGGCGGTAGACACCCCCAAGTTCATCATCGAGTCGGACGCCTCGATTGTGGCCCCTTTGATGTTCGCCCTGGTGCTGGGCTGGTAAGCGCAGGGGGTTTTGCGTCCTGCGGGAAGGTACCCCAGACAGCAAAGCCTTGAAAAGTTGGCCTCGAGGCATTCGGGGCACGACCCCATGGCTTCTGAAGCGGCGCATTGCAAAGTTTGCAGAACCACACCCTGAGGCGTTTTTGATTTCGCCGCCCCTTGACAGGGTGGAGGTCTTGGGCTTACTTTCATACCTATTAGGTTCATTCAATAAACAGGTGGTTCACTAAATGAAACCAACGGAGGCTATCCCCACCCTCGAGCGACCCCTTTACCTGCTGGGGTTTTTCAGCGAGGAACGTCCTTTTTGGGGGCTTTCCGAGCTGGCCAGGGCTAGCGGCTTGGCCAAGGCCACCTGCCTGCGTAGCCTGCGGGCACTGGAAAGCCATGGCTTGGTGGTGCGGGAAGGGGAGCGCTACCGGCTGGGTACGCGGCTTTTGCACTTAGGGGCCTTGGTCAAAGCAGCTTATCCGGCCCGTCAGGTGGCTTTGCCGCTAATGCACGCTCTACGTGAGGCCACCGGCCAGTCGGTGCAGTGGGTGGTGCGCGATGGTTATGAAGGGGTCTACCTCGAGGTGCTCGAGGCCCGCAGTCGGGTGCGGCTTTACGTTGCGCCGGGAAGGCGGGCCCCGCTGTATGCGGGTGCTTCTACCCGGCTCTTGCTGGCCTTTGCCCCCTCGGCGGTGCAGCAGGCGGTGCTGGAGGGGGAGCGCAAGCGCTATACCCCGGCGACTCCGGTCTCGCCGAGCAAGTTGCGCTGGCTCTTGCAGCAGACCCAGCAGTGCGGCTTTGCTGCGAGCTTTGGCGAGCTCGAGCCCCACTCCGCCGAGCTTGCTGCTCCGGTTAGGGGCGCCTCAGGCGAGGTGCTGGCAGCCATAAGCATGGCCGGGGCCGAGGCCCACTACCGCGGGGAGGCAGTCCTGAACGATTACCTACAACGGCTGGGCCGGGTAGCCGAAGAGGTTTCGCGGCGGCTGGGCTATGTGGGGGCTTGGAAAGCCGACGTGAAAGGCTTTCTACAGTCACTTTTTGCAGTGCGCTAGGAGGAGGTTATGAGAAAACTGCTTGCAGTCTTGTTGGGTTTGTTGCTGGCTGGGCTGGGGTGGGCCCAGAACCAGGTCTGGAACATGGCTACCCCTTACCCCGACGGCAATTTCCACACCATCAACATCCGCGAGTTCGCTAGGGAAGTAGAAACCGCCACCCAGGGTCGGCTTACCATCCGGGTTAGCAGCGGGGGTTCCCTGTTGCCCCACCCCCAGATTCTGCCGGGCGTGCGCAACGGTCAGATTCAGATGGGTGAGGTACTGATCTCGCTCTTAGCCAACGAGAATCCGGTCTTTGCCTTGGACTCGATTCCCTTCCTGGTGAGCAGCTACGACGATGCCCAGCGGCTCTACCGGGTTTCCAAGCCCGAGATTGAGAACTGGCTCTCGCGGCGCGGCATGGCCCTGCTGTTCTCAGTACCCTGGCCTGGACAGGGGCTTTACACCAAGCAACCGATCAATAGTGCGGCTGATCTGAAAGGTATCCGCTTTCGGGCTTTCAACCCGGCTACCGCCCGCATCGCCGAACTAACCGGTATGATACCCACCCAGGTTGAGGCAGCCGACATCCCCCAGGCCTTTGCAACAGGCATTGTGGCGGCCATGATTACCTCTCCCTCCACTGGGGTAGATAGCCAGGCCTGGGACTTTACCCGCTACTTCTACGACCTCCGGGCCTGGATTCCCAAGAACATGGTCTTTGTAAGCCGCCGTGCCCTGGACAGCCTGAGTCCCGCCGACCGCGAAGCGCTTCTGGCTGCGGCCCGCCGGGCCGAGCAGCGCGGCTGGCAGGCCAGCCAGCAGGAAGCGGCCAGCAAGACCGCCATCCTGGCCCAGCGGGGGATGCAGGTTGTACAGCCCAGCCCTCAGCTGGTGGCCGATCTCAAAAAAGTGGGTGAGACCATGACCAACGAGTGGCTCAGGCGGGCCGGGGCTACCGGGGTCAACATCTACCGGGCCTACCTGGGCCGTTAGCAGTCTTTGAAGCCAGGGGCCAAGCACCTTGACTGCGTTGCCCGTTAGGAACCCCTCACCAGCCTTGCTGTGGGTGAGGGCGCTTGTGAGGTGAAGGGGGCATATGCGTAAGTTCCTGGATGGCCTGTACCAGCTGTCGAGCGTTGTGGCAGGGCTGCTGGTGGTCTTCATCTTCCTGATTATTCTGGCCCAGATTGTAGGGCGCCAGTTTGGGCTGGCCATCCCCTCGGCCAACGAGCTTTCCGGCTTTGCCATGGCCGGAGCGGTCTTTCTGGCCCTGGCTCCCACCCTGCGGGCGGGGGCCCATATCCGGGTGGGGGTGCTGGTTCGGCGGCTACGGGGTAGGGCCCGGCGGGGGCTGGAACTTGGAGTGGGCGGGTTTTCACTGCTGGCCTCGAGCTACGCCACCCTTCAGCTCTGGCGGCTGGTGCTGGATTCCTACCGCTACGGCGACCTGGCTCCTGGGCTTTTGCCATTGCCCATCTGGATCCCGCAGAGCCTCCTGGCGGTGGGGTTATCCATCTTTACCGTGGCCCTGGCCGATACCCTGGTGGCCTTGTGGCGGGGGGAACTCCCGGCTTACCTTTCCGAGGGTGGGGGACAGGAGTAGCTGTGGAGCTAACCCAGATCGCGCTTTTTCTGGTTTTGCTGCTGCTTGTGTTCCTGGGTAGCGGGGTCTGGATTGCCCTGGCGCTCTTGGGGGTGGGCTGGGTGGGGCTGCAGTTTTTTACCAGCACCCCCCCGGGGGCCAGCGTGGCCAGCAGTCTGTGGACCTCGGTCTCGAGCTGGTCTCTGGCGGCGCTGCCCATGTTTATCTGGATGGGCGAGATCCTCTACCGCACCCGACTGGCCGCCGACCTGTTCGAGGGGCTTTCCCCCTGGCTGCGCCGCATCCCAGGCCGGCTGCTGCACATCAACGTGCTGGCCTCGGGCATTTTTGCAGCGGTGATCGGCTCTTCGGCGGCCACCACGGCCACCGTGGGCAAAATCGCCCTGCCCGAACTCTTACGGCGGGGCTACCCGGAGCGGCTGGTGCTGGGCTCGCTGGCCGGTTCGGGCACCCTGGGCCTTTTGATTCCCCCCTCGGTGATGATGATTGTGTACGGGGTGGCCGCGGAGGTCTCGGTAGCCCGGCTTTTTATCGCCGGACTGCTGCCAGGGCTGCTGGTGATGCTGCTGTTTATGGGTTGGGTCGTGCTGGCGGGGCTCTTAAACGCCCGGCAGATGCCCCCGCCCGACCCCCCGCTGCCCCTGGGACAGCGCCTGCGCGGCCTCTTGAAAATCCTGCCGGTGCTGTTGTTGATGGTGGCGGTGATCGGCTCCATCTACGCGGGCGTGGCGACCCCCACCGAGGCGGCCAGCTTAGGGGTACTGGGGGCCCTTATCATCGCCCTCTGGAGCCGCAGCCTGAGCTGGCAGGGTCTTTGGGAAAGCCTGATGGGGGCAGTGCGTACCAGCAGCATGATTGGCTTCATCCTGGCTGGTGCGGCGATGCTCTCCATTGCGATGGGCTTTACCGGCATCCCGGCGGCCCTGGCCGCCTGGGTGGGCGAGTTGGGGCTTTCCAGGTATGCTTTGCTGGCCGTACTGATGCTGCTCTTCCTGGTGCTGGGGGCCTTCCTGGATGGCATCTCCATCATCGTGCTGACCACCTCGGTCATCCTGCCCCTGGCCAAGGCGGTGGGAATTGACCTCTTGTGGTTTGGTATCTTTCTGGTGATTGCAGTGGAGCTGGCCCAGATCACCCCCCCGGTCGGCTTCAACCTGTTTGTGCTGCAGGGTCTCTCGGGGCGGGATATCTTCACCATTGCCCGCTCGGCCCTGCCGTTTTTGTTCATGCTGCTGCTGGCAGCGGCCCTGATTACGGTCTTCCCGGAAATTGTGACCTGGCTGCCGCGCACCATGACCGGAGGCTGAAGCCGACCGCGACCCAGGGCCGGTGTCCGAGGCTCGCCTTGGGTGATGCGCCGAAGACCCGAGCGATTTGGCCTCGACGAAGTTTTGCCGGAATCCGAGACCTTGGTGTGAGGTGTTATGCATATAGACCTGAACGCCGATGCAGGCGAGTCCTTTGGTAACTGGAAACTGGGACGGGATGAGGAGCTGTTCCCCCTTGTAAGCTCGGTCAATGTGGCCTGCGGCTTCCATGCGGGCGACCCCCTGACCATCCGGCGCACCCTCGAGCTTGCCCAAAGGACGGGCACTGCCGTGGGAGCCCACCCCGGCTTCCCCGACCGGGTGGGTTTTGGGCGGCGGGAGCTGGCGGCCACCCCGGATGAGGTCTACGCCGACGTGCTCTACCAGGTGGGGGCCTTGAGCGCTTTCCTGAGGGTGCGGGGCCTGCCCCTGCACCACATCAAGGCCCACGGGGCCCTGTACAACCGGGCCACCAAAGACCCCGAGACCGCCCGGGCCATTGCCCAGGCCGTCCGGGACTTCGACCCCCAGGTGCCGCTGGTGGTGCTGCCCCATACCCCCCTGGAGCTGGAGGCCCAGCGGCTCGGACTCCGTACCGTGCGCGAAGCCTTCCCCGAGCGGGGTTACACCTCCGATGGCCGACTGGCCCCCAGGGGCACGGCGGGGGCCTGGATTCACGAACCCGGCCTGGCGGCCCGGCGGGCGGTGCAGATGGTGGTGGAGGGCCGGGTAGAGGCCGTGGATGGCGGGTGGGTCGAGGTCCCTGCCCAGACCCTGTGCATCCACGGCGACAACCCCAACGCCGTCGAGATTGCCAGGGCCATCCGGGAGGCCCTCCTGGCCGAAGGGGTGACCATAGCGACCTACTGAACACTGGCCCACTTCCTATCGCAGGAGGGGTATCCTGACCTTCCATGACCTTAGCCGGCTTCTACCTGCCCTTCGCCGAACAGCTCGATCCCCAGGCCAACGCCCAGATGCTGGCCCTGGTGCGCTCACTGCTGGCCCACCCGCTGCCGGGGGTGACCGACCTGGTGCCCAGTTACGTGAAGCTCTACCTCGAGTACGACGCCGACCGGGTCTCGCGGGTGCGGGTCGAGCGCTGGGTGCGTCGGCATCTGGAGGAGCTATCCGATGTGCCAACAGGCAAAGAGCTCGAGATACCCGTCCGCTACGACGGGCCCGACCTGCCCTGGGTGGCCGAACAAACCGGCCTTTCGGTAGAAGAAGTGGTACGGCTGCACAGCCAGACCCCCTACCGCGTTTTTGCCACCGGCTTTACCCCGGGGTTTCCCTTCCTGGGGCCCCTGCCCGAGCGCCTGCGGCTGCCCCGCCGCCCTACGCCACGGGCGCTGGTTCCGGCCCACTCGGTGGCCATTGCGGGCAGCCAGACCGGGATTTATCCCCTGCCTTCGCCGGGAGGGTGGCATCTGATTGGGACTGCACTGACCCAGGTCTACAATCCCCACCGTGACCAGGTGTTTTTGCTGGACGCAGGTGACCGGGTGCGCTTCGTGCCGGCGCAGGGAGCAACCCCAGAGCTGCCTCCCCAGCGGTTTTTGTTGCCCACAAGGCCAAAGTACCCGGTCTTGCTGGTAGAAGAGCCGGGCCTGCTCGATCTGGTGCTGGATGAGGGGCGACTTATGGCAGGGCGCTTTGGGCTGGCGGCTTCGGGGGTGCTGGATAGGCGGCTGGCAGGTCTGGCCAACCGTCTGGTAGGCAACCCAAAAGGCGCGCCTGTGCTGGAACTGACCCTCAAAGGCCCGGTGCTGAGTGTGCTATCGCCCGTGGTGGCGGCCTTTGCGGGTTATGGGATGCAGCCTTTGCTGAATGGCATGCCAGTAAAAGTGGCCCAGACCTTTGCTTTAGGTGAAGGCGATACGCTGCATTTTGCACCGACCGCAGAGGGTGTACGCGGCTATCTGGCCCTGGCTGGGGGTATCGAAAGCGGGCGATTTTTTAATAGCGCCAGCACCGATGTGAGGGGGCTAATTGGGCGGCCCCTACAGGCTGGCGATGTGCTGGGGGTAGCAAAACCCAGGAGGCCTCGAGCGGGCTTTGGAGCTATGCTGCCCCCCCTGGCGCAGCGGCCTGTTCGTCTGCTGCCGGGGCCACAGTACAGCCCGGAGGCGATGCGGGCCCTGTGTTCGGGGCCTTACGAGCTGGCCTCGGGCGACCGAATGGGCCTGCGGCTGGTGGGGCCCGAGGTGCCAGGGGGTGAGCTGATTAGCGAAGCCACCCCGCTGGGGGCGGTGCAGATTACCACCGAGGGCCAGCCCATTGTGCTGCTCAACGACCGGGGCCGCCTTGGGGGCTATGCCAAGCCGGCCCTGGTATACCCCGCCGACTTGCCCTGGCTGGCCCAGCTACGCCCAGGGCAAATGGTGCGCTTCGTGCCGGCTTTTGATGGGTAGCTCAGAGCTGGAAAACAACCGCTGCCCCGCAATTCGGGGTGCGGGGGCTGGTTCATCACGGCTTACCGGCAGGGCTATACCCGCTGGGGGTACAGGCTCCCCCAGCCGGGGGGTGGTTTACAGCCAGGCCCAGACTTGCCACAATACCCTCCAACGGCAGCCCTTTGCTGAGGTGGTTGGTGGATACCGTAGATACCCAGGTTAAGCGCTACTTTCGTACCCAGTTTCACCTGGCGGCCCCCCTTTCGCCAGGTCGTTTTGAGGCGGTGCTGGCCAAGCGCATTGGCAGCCCTGCCCGACGAAAACCCATCCTGGACGCCTGGAAAGCCTATTTAGAGGCCGAGGGGGGCGACCTGGAGGTGGTGCGAAGTTTTTACTCAGCGGTGCTGAGCCATCCGCGGGAACGGCTGGAAGCCCTGGTGTACGCCATGCACCTGCCGTTTGTCGAGTTTTATGTAAGGGTTCTGCCCCAGCTTCTGCCGGCGGAGGGGCGGGTGCTGGAGGTGGGGGCTTTTACCGGGGCGCTGGTATCGCTGCTGCGCGAGGCCAGGCCCGAACTGGAGTGGCATGCCCTGGAAGGGGTGGCGCAGGCTGTGGAGCTGGGCCAGGCCCGTACTGGCGGGGGTGTGCAGTGGCACCAGGGCTGGTTTCCTGACCAGCAGGGCCTGCCGAGCATGGACGCGGTGCTGCTGCTTTCCTGCATGCCCGAGGGATACCTGGGAGACTTGCCAGAGACCCTCGAGGAGGCCGAATACCTGCAGCGCTTCGACCTGTTGCAGCGTCTGCAGGGCCTGGAGGGTTTGCTCAAACCGGGGGGCTTGCTGGCCTATGGGCACGGACCCTTTTTGGGCAAGAATCCGCAAGCCGTCCAGCACGCCCTAAGGCAACTGGGGTTTGACCAGGTGCAGATGGTGGGTGAGGGCGATTACACGCTGGTTACTGCCCGCATGCCTGTTGCTCTGCTCCAGCCAGGGCCCGCCCAGGCTCTTCCCACAGCCCATGCCCCAAACCCTGGTAGGCCGCTGTCCTTACCATCGGTCGAGGAAATATGGGCCTTGCTCGAGGAAGGGGCTTATGCAGAGGTTTTGCGACGGCTACCCGAGGGCACCACGGGCGAGCTGGCCTACCTGCGGGGCCGGGCTTTGCTGGCCCTATCGCGCTTTGCCGAAGCCGATGCAGCGTTGGCCCTGGCCCACCACCCCGAAGCCGAAAACCTGCGGGTGCTGTGCTGGGCCGAGCTGGAAGACTACCAGCGGGCCTTGCCGCGCCTGGAAGAGCTTTCGAGTCGTGGGGGTCGGTACAAGTTGGCCCTGGGTAAGGTGTATCTGGGTTTGGGGCGCCTGTCGGAGGCCTTGCGCCAGCTTTACGAATGCGGCCTGCCCGAGGCCGATATCTATCTTAAAACCACCTTGGAACGCATCGAAGAGCGGGTGCAGCGCTTGTGCCGCGAGGGCGACTGGAGCGAGGCCAGCCGTCGTGTGGAGTTTGTGGAGGATCTCTCGCCGGAACTGCTGACACGGGGCCTGCTGCGCCTGGGTTTGCAGGCCGCTTTGCAACAGGGTTTGTGGGGCCGGGCGGCCCGTTATGCCCAGCACCTGTATGTGCTGGGGGAGTCGCATGGAGCCTTGGGACTGGCCTTAGCAGGTCTGAAGGTGCGAGGCCCCGAGGTGCTGGACAAGGTGCCCCTGGCCGACTTGAAAGGGGTAGAGCCCTACCTGACCGATGCGGTGGCCCGGGCCGAGGACGCCACCGCGCTTTTGGCCCTGGGCCTGCTGCGCCACCGGGAGGGGCGGCATACCGAGGCGGTGCGCTACCTCGAGCGGGCCGTACGGGCTTCTAGGGGCGAGGCAGCTGGTCTGGCCTACCACCTGCTGGCCCTCTCCAAGCGGGCTTTGGGCCTTCCGGTGCTCGAGGTGCTGGGCGACCACAAGCGGGCCCACGCCCACCGGGCCTACCCGGTTACCCAGCTTTTTGAGCTGGCCCTGGAAGCTAAAGAGGCCGGTGAACCGGTGCTGGCGCGGGAGTTTCTGGGCCGCGTGCGCGAGGCGGGTCTGCAGCCTTTTAGCCAGATTGAGCCGGTGCTCAAGCTGGTGGAAGAGCTCGAAGGCCCCTGGGAAGCCTTTCGCATGCTCAGCCAGAGCCTGGAGGGCACTGCAGAGCCGCCCCTGGAGCACCTCGAGCTGGCCTACCGCCTCTCGCGCAGCTTTTCCCAGAGCCGGGAGGCCGAGACCGTGCGGGGGCAGTACCTGGCCGCGCTTTATAACGCGGGGCAGGCCCTGGGGGCCGAGGGGCTGCTTTTGTCCGAGCTGGCCCGCAACCCCGAGGCCCTCGAGGTTCTTTACGACCTAGCCGAACACTACGAGCGCACCGGGGCCTACCAGAAGGCCGCCCAAACCTGGCGCAAGGCCCTGGAGATTGCCTATTACTGGGAGAAAGACCTTCAGCTTTCGCGGGAGATTCTGCGCAACCTGCTCTTTTTAAACCCCACCGACCCCGATTTGCAGCTCTACCTGGAAGAGCTCAAGGCCACCTCGAGGGCCCTGGCTACCCTCGAGGGTAGCCCCGATACCCTGGCGGGCACTACGCCTGAGGGCCTGATGCGGGAGGGGTTGCCCCGCTTCCACGGGGAGTACCTGATCGTGGTGGGGGGCCACACCCAGCTCCGCAGCCGCCTGACCCCTGTTTTGCAAAATCAGGGCCTCGAGCTCGACTGGTTCGACTCCGACTCCTACGCGGCCGGACGGGAGGTGATACGGCGCATCCAGAGCCGCCTCGAGCGGGCCCACGGCCTGATGATCATCAGCAGCTATGTGGGCCACGATCTTTCCGAGCCGGTGCGTCTGGAAGCCGAAAACCTGGGGGTGCCGGTCTACATTACCCCAGGCCGGGCCCGGGGCATTACCGGCTTTTTGCGGGCGGTCGCCGAGTTCGCCCCGCAGATGTTCAGACGGGCGCTCAAAGGTGGTTGAGGCCGGTTTTCAAGTGGTAATACCGGATTCAAAAAGATACTCTTCAAACAAAAAACATCAAGGGGCTATCTTTTTGAATCCTAGAGCACTCCCTTCGGTCGGGTTAGTTCGTCACCGTTCGGTGACGAACTAACCGAATCTGGTATAAGGGCTTGCAGGTACTCCTCAGACCGGCGAATAGCAGTTTCCAGGTCTGCTTTCTCCCCGGGGTAGTATAGGGCCCGACTGGCCGAATTGAGCAATCCCGGGCCCCGCAGCACCTGCCCCCCCTGCGCTCCCAGTCCAGGCAGCAGCAGCAAAGAGTGGGGCAGACGCGCGCGTATCTCGCTAACCTGTGCGGGATAGGTAGCGCCGACCACAGCCGCTACGCGCGACCAGTCGCCCACCCGCTGCTGCTCGGCCTGCTGGGCCAGGTAATCCGCCACCGCCAGGTACAGCCTGCCGCCTTGCTCCAGCTTTAAGTCCTGGAAGAGCCCCGAGCCGGGGTTGGAGGTTTTGACCAGCACGAACACCGTCCCTCCAGACTGCCTTGCTGCTTTGAAAAAGGGCTCCAGGGCATCGCTGCCCAAATAAGGGTTTACCGTCAGGGCCGAGCCGGGGTAAGCCTCCAGATAGGCCCGGGCGTAGGCCTCCGCCGTTGAGCCGATGTCACCCCGCTTGGCGTCCACAATCACCGGCAGCGAGAGCACCCGGGCCCCCACCAGCAGCTCGTGCATCAGGGCAAAACCCTGTGGCCCCAGTGCCTCGAAGAAGGCCGCCTGAAACTTCACCGCAGCAAGCTTGGGGGCCAGGGCCTCCATGAGCTCGAGGGTGTAGCGGCGGATATGGGCCAGGGGTTCTGGGCCGTGTAGCTCCGGCCGGGGGTCTACCCCCAGCACCAGGGGGGGGCGTTGTGCGACCTCTTCGACAAACTCCATAGCCAAGAGCCTACCTTGTTTCAGGCTAAGTCCATACGGCTTTTTTTAGCCATCAACCCAGTGCAGCTCGAGCTTCGCCTCCAGATGCCCAACCTCGAGCTTCCGCACGTTCCGCACAATGGGCCGCCGCCATTCGAGCGCCACCTCGGGCGAAAGGGCCTCGAGCACCTCCAGCAACCGAATTACCATGGGCTCCCTGGCCTCGTTGGAGCCGCTTTCCACCTTGAGGGCGATTCCAATTGGGCCCCAGCGGGTTTCACGCAGGGCCATGCCGTAATAGCCGTCGGCCCCGCGCTTGGCCGCCAGGTGGGGAACGGTCTGCATCAGCACAGTGTCGATGCTACGGGGCCCGGCTACCAGCTCGGGGTGCTGGCGCATGGCCCGAAAAACCGCTTCCAGGCCTTCTCGATACTTTTCTGGTGCGGCCTCGGGCTTCGCCAGCAGGGCAAACATCCGGGCTGCCGGGGCTAAGGGCAGCACAAAGGTGGGCACACTACAGCCATCCACACCATAGGGGATGTGTTGATGTCCCGACAGGTCGCGCAGGGTTTGCAGGTTGAGCTGCTGCACCGGGTGCTCGGGCTGCTCGTAGCCCCTAGGTTCGACCCCCAGGGCCATCGCCGCGGCCAGCATACCGGTGTGTTTGCCCGAGCAGTTGTTGTGCAGCACGGTGGCGGGCTGGCCGGCTTGCTGCAGGGCCTTGCGCGCGGCCAGGTCGAAGGGCGGGTGGATGCCACAGGCCAGGTAGCTCTCGTCCAGCCCAATCTTGCGCAGGTAGTTGGTGGCCATAGTCACGTGCTGCTCCAGCCCATCGTGGGAGGCGCAGGTCAGCGCGACCTCGGCGGGGGTAATGCCAAAGCGCTCGATGGCCCCGCTCAGATAGAGGGCCAGGGCTTGAAAGGGTTTGGCCGAGGAGCGCATGTGAGCCGACAGATGGGGGTTGCCGCTATAGGCCAGCAGGTTGCCCTGGGGCCCCACAATAGCCAGCGAGACCTTGTGGCGGTTCTCAATGAGGCCCCCGCGGTAGGCGTAGGTGTAAGCATCCATCGCACATAGCCTATCGCTTTGGGCTGCTGCTGGTAAGCAGGTACAGGTTTGTCTGGTCGGGTCTTGTGGAACCAGGGGCTGGTAACACGCGCGCCGGGATGTCCCTCTGTTACCCTGGCCTTATGCAAACACGGTGGAGTGTGCTGTTGGTTTTGGGTTTGTCGGTGGCGCAGGCTCCTCAGGCGGCGGTTCTGCTGCGCCTGAACGACGCACAGAGCGCGGTAGTAGTGGGTGTGTTTCAGGGTGGGCGTTTTCTCGAGGCCGAGCAGCTAACCCGCCTCGAGGCCCGGCGTTACCAGGTGTTTGGCCCGGCGGGCCGCATCAACCAGGCCCAGGGGGCGGGGGGGCTCACAACGCCTGACATCTGTGACTGGAACCGGGAAACCCCCTTGGTGCTGCTCGAGCGCCGCGCCATCCAGTACCCTGCCTATGCCATTGCTGCACCCTGGAACCCCCAGCCCCGCCGGGTGGTCTCGTTTGCTCCCACCCCTGCTCACCTGCAGGCGGTAGCTGCCGAGCTGAGCCGTCGCAAGATCAAAAAAGCCCCCAACATCACCCAGGCTTTGCGGGTGGACTTAGACGCCGACGGGCGCGACGAGGTTCTCCTGAGCGCCAACCAGCCCGGCTTTTCCCTCAATGCTGGGCGGATTGAGGGCAGCTATGCCAGCGAAGTGGGCGACTACGGTCTCATCATGGTACGCAAACTGTTGAGCGATACCGACCTGCGCACTTTTGTGTTGGACGTGACCCACCTCGAGAAGCCCTTCGACGGCACCGAGGGCATGCCCACCGTGATCACCCGCCGTATCGGGGCCATCCTCGACCTCGATGGCGACGGCAGAATGGAAATCATCACCGAGGATTGGGTACACGAAGGGTGGGGCAGTACGGTCTGGCGTTGGAATGGCCGGCAATTTGTGAAGGTGCTCGAGTGGGGCTGCGGAGTGTAGCCCAAGCCCGCTTGCCCCTTGACCTGAGCCTGACATCTGCTCTCCAGCATAGTAGCTGGAGGTAAAGGGATGAAACGTAGAGACTTGATCAAAGCAGGGGTTATGGCAGGAGCAGCCGCGGCCCTCTCGGCCCAGGCCCAGAGCGCCCTATCCAACCAGCCGGGCATCCTGACCCGGGCCCGTAACCTGATTTTCTTCGTCTACGACGGGATGGGCTGGGAAGACTACGCCATCGCGCAGTTCTACTCGAGGCGGGTGCTGGGCAAGCCGCTGGCCCTCGAGCGCTTCCTGGCCACGGGTGTGAGCGGGCTGCAGAACACCAACAGCCTGACCAGCTTCGTCACCGAGTCCAGCGCAGCCGGCAATGCCTGGAGCACCGGGGTCAAGACGGTCAACGGAGGTCTGGCCATCCACGCCGACGGGCGCAAGCTGACCCCCATCTTCGCCCTGGCAAAGCAGCAGGGCAAGGCGGTAGGTCTGGTCTCCACCGCCACCATCACCCACGCCACCCCGGCTAGCTTTGTGGTCTCCAACCCCAACCGCAACGCCGAGGAGCAGATTGCCGAGCAGTACCTGGAGTTTGGCGCGGAGGTCTACCTGGGCGGGGGCACCCGCTTCTTTGACCCGGCGGTGCGCCGCGACAAGAAAGACCTGTACGCCGCCTTTGCCGCCAAGGGCTATGGCGTGGTGAAAAACCCCAGGGAGCTCGAGGCCTCCAACGCCTCCAAGCTCTTGGGCGTGTTCAGCAGCAGCCACGTGCCCTACGAGGCCGACCGGCGCTTCCAGGGCGTAGACGTGCCCAGCCTGGCCCAGATGACCCGCGCCGCCCTCCCGCGCCTGGCCGCCCACTCCAAGGGGTTTGTGCTTCAGATCGAGGCTGCCCGCATTGACCACGCCAATCACCTCAACGACCCCGCCGCCACCCTGTGGGACATTCTGGCCGCCGACGAAGCCCTGGAAGTGGTGATGAACTTCGTAGACCAGAACCCCGACACCCTGCTCATCATCGGTGCCGACCACGTCTGCGGGGCCCCCGCGCTGTATGGTACGGGCCGCTCGTACTTGGAGGGCAGCGCGGGTGTGCTGCAGCTTGCCAACCAGAAGGGCACCTTCGAGTTTATGCTGGGCCGCCTGGGCAACAACCCCAGCCCCGAGCAGGTGGTGGAAATCTTCCGCACCGTGAAGGGCGTGGCCCTCAAGCCCGAACAGGCCCAGATCGTGGTGGACGCCATCTCCAAGCGGGTCTACCTGCCCGACACCGTGCGCTACAGCATCCAGCCCGCCAACACCCTCTCCTGGGTGATGCGCCAGACCGATGCCAACAAGCCCGACCTGCCCAACATCGGCTGGAACTCGGGCCAGCACACCGCCAGCCCCACTGTGTTTGGGGTGTATGGGCGGGGTGTGGCCGCAGCGCGGATCGGTCTGATTGACAACACCTACAACTTCACCCTGATGACCCGGGCTTTGGGCATCCGCTTCCAGAACCCGGTGATGAGCGAGCAGGAGGCCCTCGAGGTCCTCAAGAGCCGGGCCGAGCAACCCTGGAAGCACCCCGAGGATGCCCTGGCGCTGGTGTAAGCGCGTTTCCCGAGGGCAGGAGGAGCCACCTCCTGCCCTTGCTTATAGGAGCCAGCTATGAATAGGCGTGATGCGACCAGGGCCCTTGTGGGCGGCCTTTTGATGCTAGGAGGTGCTCGAGGTCAGCAAAGTCCGGCGGCGGTGCGGATCGGCGAGCTGCGCCAGCTCCCTGAAGTGTGGGCCGACCTCGAGTTCCGCTTTGCCAACCAGCCCTGCCTTCTGGTGCGGGTTCCACCCCCCAAGGAGGCCAGCCCGCGCATCTTCAAAGCCGGCGAGCAGGTCTACCTCACCGCCTACTCCCGCCTCTGCACCCACCAGGGTTGCACCGTACCACTGCCCGACCGGCAGCAGAACATCGAGTGCGGCTGTCACGGCAGCCGTTTCAGAGCCGATGGCTCGCTGCTGGCCGGGCCGGCCAGCCAACCCCTGCGGGCCATTAGGCTCGAGCTGCTCGAGGGGGTGGTCTGGGCGGTGGGGTGGCAGGATTCCTGACAACTTTTGTACACCTTCTGCAGGTCTGTTGGCTAATCTAGCGTGGATAACAGGGGGAAAGGCGGGATCTTTCCGGGTCCTGCTTGCAGGGCCTGGCGGGTCTCTTCAATCAGCGCGCTGACCCGGATGCCCTGGTAGGTGGCCGGAAGGTTTTTTAGGTGCCCCAGGGCTTTGTGGAAATTGCGCCAGCCGCCGCTTTGGCTGCTGTGGGCTTTGTGCAGGGCTGCGGCCAGCAGAATGATGCCGTGGGTCAGCTCGCGCTCGGGCCCGGAAAGCCTGCGCCAGAGGGGCTCGAGGGCTTCGTGTACCTCCCAGAACTGGCCTTGATGCCACAGTGCAATGGCCTCGAGGTACTCTGGAGTATCCAGTAGATGAAGGGCTTGCACTATAAAAAGTGTATCGGCTTTCCCTGGGTTCTACCAGGCGTGCTAAAGTGTGGAGCCTGGGGGCCTGAGCCCAGGCCCAGGTGTGTGAGGTAAACAACTATGTCCAAACCCATCGAAGTAAACGACGCTAATTTTGACGCCATCCTCAAGGAAAATCAGTATGTGCTGGTGGATTTCTGGGCCGAGTGGTGCGGGCCTTGCCGCATGGTAGCCCCGGTCATGGAAGAGCTGGCCAAAGAATACGCAGGCAAGGTAACCGTGGCCAAGCTCGACGTGGATGCCAACCCCCAGACCGCCATGAAGTTCCGGGTGATGAGCATCCCTACCATCATCCTGTTCAAAAACGGCCAGCCGGTCGAGGTGATGGTGGGTGCGGCCCCCAAGAGCAACTTTGTGGCGCGCCTTAACAAGCACGTCTCGGTCAGCGCCTAGCCTTCAACCCAGGCCAAACTTGGGCACCGCTGCAATGGCCTAAGCGTACCGTGTGCTGAGCAAGCAGTCTAAAATCCAGCTTGCGGGCGACGGTCTAACAAAATGGCCTTAAGAATCGGTTATATCCCACATTCCGCACCCCCTTCACTCCAGCAGGTAATATCGCCCGGCCCCCAGGAGGCGCGCCGCGGTCTCGTGATGGGGAGCCAGGTTGAGGACGAACCACCTGCCCCCCAGCTCCACCAGTCGGACCCACATAAAGAGTTGAAACACCCAGCGCAAGGTGGGCTTGGCTGTGGGTCTCCCCTTCTGGTCCGGCAGGCTGGACCCCGCCTCCCAAAGCCTCCGCCTCAGCGCCCACTCCCCCAGGGCGTACACCAGAAGGGCCAGGGCCATCACCATCCCCAGGGCCATCACCCGCTCGGGCCGCTTCAAGAAGGTGCTCTCCGCAAAGAACAGGGGGTCCTTCAGAAACCGGAACCCCCGCTCCACCGTCCGGGCCTGGTCCTTGTACCGCCTCAGCACCTCCTGAGGGGGAAGCCCCTCCCGGTCCAGCACGTTCGTGGCCAGGAGGAATCGCCCCAGGCCCCGCCTCGCCCGCTCCAGCTTCTCCTGATCCACCTCCAGGCGGGCCCGCAGGCGGTAGACCACCGCCAAGGGTCGCTCCCCCTTGCGCGGCCGGCCCACCCGCTCCCATTGGCGTTCCTCCTGCACTCCCAGGTAGACCAGCCGGTGCAAAGGAAGTCGGCCGCTGGCCTCGCTCAGGGCCCGCCGGGCGTCCGCCTCACAGGCGAAGGTCCGAGCCGTCAGCCGGCCCAGGACCTTCCGCGCCTCCCCTTCGGCCCGCGCTATCCGCTGCTGGAGGCTCGCTTCCTCCATCCTGGCCCGCTCCTGGCTCTCCACCAACAGCCAGCGCTGCCGCACACCCCCGTACTCGCTCTCCACCTCCAGCCCCCGGTAGCCCGGCAGCAGAGGCCTCCAGGCCTCCTGGGGTAACTCCTCGCGTAGCAGGACCTTGGCCTCCTTTAGGGTGGCCGGCACCCGCATGACCCAGGAGAACCCCCGCAGGGCCCCCAGGTTCTCCTGGCTGTAGCTGGCCCCGTCCAGCACCACCACCTCCCCCAGTTCCAGGCTCTGGCGGTAGCGCGCCAGCAGGGGAACCAAGGCCTCCTGATCCGACTGGTTCCCATCCCCAGGAGCGAAGAGCAGGGGAATCCCCCCGGTATCGGCGCAGATCAGGTTCATCACCCACTGCTTGAGGTCTGGGCGGTGGTCCCGGCTGTAGCCGTGGGTGAGGCGGATGACCAGGGGCTCGTCCCCCGTATCGGTCTGGCCCTCTTCCCCGCTCCCGTACACCCCGTGGACGTGAAAGCTGGTGGAGTCCACGTGAAGAGCCCGCACGGGAAAGGGAAAGGCTCTGCGGGCAGATTTAGCCACCTCCACGAACAGCTCGGTGACCCCGGCCGCGTACAGGCTGTCCAGCATCCGGCCCATGCGGTCGTCGTTCAAAAGTTCGGGGGTGATGCCGGGCCCCAGGAGCAGCTCGGTGGGCTTGCCCTGGAAGAAGTGGCCGAAGAGGTAGAGGGGAGAGGTGACGAAGCCCAGGGCGTTCAGTATGGCGGCCTTGAGGGCCATGCCAGTGGAGACCTTTTCGCCCGGCCTTGGGCCCACGAACCGGTCTACGGTCTGTACCAGTCCTATCTGATCCAGGATGCTGGCCACCAGGCCCAGGTGGCCCAGGTCGTACACCTGTAGGTTGGGTGTGGTTTCCATCCCAAAATCCTAAGGCCAAGGGAGAGGGGTGCGGAATGTCGGTTATATGTCTTTGATTTGTTCTTCTTCTGGGGCCCCCGCCTGAAGCGCGGATAGCACCAGCTCGAAAAACCAGGGTACTCAGACAATCCCTAACGGAACGATTCGGGCGAGGTTCATATTAGATAAGGCTGGCCTGCAAGGAACAGCTTCACCCCCTTACCCGTATAGGCAAGGGGGATTATCCTTTTCTTGATGCAAAGCTACCACCTCAACATCAACGACCCCGCCTTCATCTACGACCCCTACCCCACCCTGGCCCACCTGCGGGAAAACCTGCCGGTCTTCTACGACGAGGTCTGGAACAAGATTTTCTTTTTGCGCTACGAGGACATCGCCCACCTCTTGCGCGACAAACGCCTGGGGCGCTCGATTACCCACATCCTCTCCCGAGACGAGCTGGGCTGGCCCCCGCCCAACCCGCTCACGCGCGACTTCGATCACTTCCAGGAAAACCACATGCTCGACAACGAGCCACCCAAGCACACCCGCCTCAAAAGCCTGATGATGAAAGCCTTTACCCCGGCCCGGGTGGAGGGGCTGCGCGGGAAAATCCAGGCCATCGTCAACGGTCTGCTGGACCGGGCCGAGGATCTGGGCCAGATGGATCTGCTCAAAGACTACGCCGAGCCGCTGCCGGTCACGGTGATCGCCGAGCTGCTGGGGGTTCCCGAGGAGGATCGCCGCTACCTGCGCCCCTGGTCGGCCAAGATTGTCAAACTGTACGAGCTGGGTTTCACTGAAGAACAGGCCAAAGAGGCCAACCAGGCGGTGGTGGAGTTTTCGGCTTACATCAAGGGGCTCGCCGACGAGCGCCGTAAAAGGCCGGGCGACGACCTGATCTCGGCCCTGGTACAGGTGGAGGAGCAGGGGGACAAGCTCACCCCCGATGAGCTGGTGGCCAACTGCATTCTGCTCTTGAACGCCGGCCACGAGGCCACCGTCAACGGCACCACCGCGGGCTTTCTGGCCCTGGCCCGCAACCCCCAGCAGATGGAGCAGGCCAAGGAGGCCGCGGCCAAAAACCATCCCGAGTTTTTCAAGCTGGCCGTGGAGGAACTGCTGCGCTATGATACCCCGCTGCCCATGTTCGAGCGCTGGGTGCTGGAAGACTTCGAATACAAAGGTATTCCGCTGCGCCGGGGCCAGGAGGTGGCGCTGATGTACGCCTCGGGCAACCGCGACCCGCGCAGGTTTGCCAACCCCGACCGCCTCGAGCTCACCCGCCGCGATAACCTCCACCTGACCTTTGGCCTGGGCATTCACTACTGCATCGGGGCCCCGCTGGCGCGGCTCGAGCTCCAGACTTCCTTCCAGACCCTGCTCAAGCGGCTGCCCCAGATTCACCTGGCCACCGATAAAATCGAGTACGCCGGGGGGTTCGTCATTCGCGGACACAAGGCCATGCCGGTGGCGTGGTAGGGAGGTTGGCCTTAGGCTATTACCCGTGAAACCGATTGCCATAGATGCCATGGGGGGCGACCACGCCCCCAAAGTTACGGTAGAAGGCGCTCTTTTGGCGCACAAACAGGGGATTCCCGTGGTTCTGGTAGGCCCCACCGCGGTGCTGAAACAAGAATTGCAACAACAGGGGGGCGATCTGCCCATTGTCGAGGCTCCCGAGTACATCACCATGCAAGACCACGCCACCGACGTGCGTAAGAAGCGCCGGGCCTCCATCAACGTGTGCATGGCACTGGTCAAGCAGGGCGAGGCCTCGGCGGTGGTGGCCATGGGACATACCGGGGCTACGCTGGCCTCGGCCCTGTTCAACCTGGGGCGCATCCAGGGGGTAGACCGGCCCACCCTGCTGATCGAGCTGCCCAGCGAGCGGGGCCGCACCTACCTGGCCGATGGCGGGGCCAACGTAGACTGCAAGCCCGAATGGCTGGTGCAGTTTGCCGTGATGGCTACGGCCTATGCCCAGGCTCAGGGGGTAGCCGACCCCAGCGTAGGGCTGCTCTCGATTGGCGAGGAGGAGCACAAAGGCAACGAGCTCACCCTGCAAACCTTTCCCATGCTCAAGGCCACCCCCGGCATCCACTTCTTCGGCAACGTGGAAGGGCGCGACATCTTCAAGGGCACCACCGATATCGTGGTGACCGACGGCTATACCGGCAACGTGGTGCTCAAGCTTTCCGAAGGTGAGGCCCGTACCCTCTTCAAATGGGTGCGGGAAGCCCTGAGCGGCGGTTCCTGGCTGACCAAAATTGGAGCCTTGCTGGTGCGTGGTGCGTTACAGGGTTTGCGTGCCAAGATGGATCCCGCCGAGTACGGTGCGATGCCCTTGTTGGGGGTGGAAGGCCCGGTCTTTATCGGGCATGGTTCTGCCGATGGGCGGGCAGTTCTTAGCGCCATCCGCAAGGCTAAAGGCGTGGTGGAAGCGGGGCTGGTGGAACGGGTACGGGCGGGAATTTCCCTCCTGGCCAGGTAGGAGCAGCTATGGAGACCTCGAGCCTGTGGCTTCGCATACTTACCAGCATCGGCCTGCTGATTCTGGGCTTCTGGGTAGGGCGGGCCGGGGCGGGTCTGGCGGGCTGGCTGGCCCGGCTTACCCCCGACACCCGTGACGACCGCTACTGGCGGCTGGCCGGCGCGCTCTGGTGGGCGCTGACTGCGGCGATGGTGGCTTCGCTGGCGGCGCAGGTGTGGCGGGTCGAGCTCGAGCCCTTCCAGAGCTGGGGCCAGACCCTCTCGAGCTGGCTGGGCGAGCGCGGGCTAGCGGTGTTGCTCATCCTGGGCGCGACCTCGCTGGCTTTGCGCCTGGTGCCGCGCCTGTTGCAGCGCGTGCCGGTGGGGTCGGGCGAGTTCACCCGCGAGCAGGTGCGGGCCCAGACCCTCAAGAGCGTGCTGGAGTCGGTCTTACAGGTGCTGATTGTGGTGCTGGGGCTCTTGTTTGCCCTTTCCAACCTGGGCCTCAACGTAACCGCCCTGCTGGCCGGGGCCGGGGTGGTGGGGCTGGGGGTCTCGCTGGCGGCGCAGAACCTTATTCGGGACGTGCTAAACGGCTTTTTCATCCTGCTGGAAGACCAGTATGGGGTGGGCGACGTGATCACCGTGGGGCAGCTCTCGGGTGGGGTGGAGCGCTTTAATCTGCGCATTACGGTACTGCGCGATCTGGAAGGCCGGGTGCACTTTATCCCCAACTCCACCATCCAGCAGGTCACGGTGATGAGCCGCGACTGGGCCCGCGCGGTGGTGGACGTCTCGGTGGCCTACGAAACGCCTATAGACAAGGCCCTCGAGGTGGTGCGCTCGGAGGCCGAGGCCTTCTACCACGACCCCGAGTGGCGCGATAGGTTCACCGACCAGCCCCCCGAAACCCTGGGCATCCAGCAGCTCGCCGAGTCGGGCATCCTGATTCGGGTGCTCTTCAACACCAAGCCCAAAGAGCAGTGGGCCGTTGGGCGGGAGTTCCGCCGCCGCATCAAGCTGAGGCTCGATGCCGAAGGTATCGCCATTCCCTACCCCACCCGGCGCATCGTAAAAGCCTAGGGCAACCGCACCTGCACATGGGCCCAACCTGGGCGGGCATAAAATGAGTGGGATGAAAACCTGCGATTACCTGATCATCGGTGGGGGCATTGTGGGCCTGACCATTGCCCTGGAAATCAAAAAGCGAGATGCCAGGGCCAGCGTGGTGGTGCTGGAAAAAGAGAAAGAGCTGGCCCAGCACGGCTCGGGGCGCAACTCCGGTGTGCTGCACGCGGGGTTTTACTACACCGCCGACTCCCTCAAGGCCCGCTTCACCCGCGAGGGCAACGCCCGCTGGAAGCAGTTTGTGGAGGAGCGGGGCCTCAAGATCAACCGCTGCGGCAAGCTGGTGGTGGCCAAAAACCAGCAGGAAGTGGAGGGCCTGCGCGAGCTTAAGCGCCGTGGCGACCTGAACGGGGTGGAGACCTATCTGATTACCCTCGAGGAGGCCAAAAAAATCGAGCCTCGGGTCAGGTCCACCGAGCTGGCCCTGTGGTCGCCCAATACCGCTACCGTAGATCCCAAGGAGTGCATGGCCGCCATCGCCGCGGAGTGCCAGGCCCGGGGCATCGAGATTCACCTGGATAGCCCCTACCAGGGTCGGCGCGGCCAGGACGTCCTCACCCCTCAGGAGGTCTACAGCCCGGGTTTTGTGGTCAACGCCGCCGGCCTCTACGCCGACCGGGTAGCCCACGACTTTGGCCTGGGGCTGCGCTACCGTATCCTGCCCTTCAAGGGGCTGTATGTGTATGGCTCTGAACCCGTGGGGGCCCTCCGAACCAACATCTACCCGGTGCCCGACCTGCGCAACACATTTCTGGGCGTCCACTTTACCGTTACGGTGGATGGCAAAGCCAAAATTGGCCCAACCGCCATTCCGGCCTTCTGGCGGGAAAACTACGAAGGCCTGAAGGGCTTCGATGCTGCCGAGGCTCTCTCGATATTGCGGGACGAGGCTATTTTGTTCTTCCGCAACGACTTTAACTTCCGCAGCCTGGCCTTAGAAGAGATCAAAAAGTACTCCAGGGCCTATCTGGTTCGGCAGGCTTCGGCCCTCTTGGAAGGGGTGCGGCCAGAGAACTACCAAACCTGGGGCCGACCGGGCATCCGCGCCCAGCTCTACGACCACCAGGACAAGAAGCTGGTGATGGACTTCTTGCTCGAGGGCAACTCTCAGGGGCTGCATGTGCTGAACGCCATCTCGCCAGCCTGGACGGCTGCAATGCCCTTTGCCGAGTATGTGGTGGATCAGATTGAGGCGCTGCACAAAGGAAAAGAAGTAGCGCAGGCCTAGCTGCGCTCGAGCCCGCCATTTGCCCAACCATTGCCCCCTGCAATAGACTCCTGGCAGAAGGAGTGGTTATGAGCCTACATCCCCTGGCCGGCAAACCTGCACCCCACAGCATTCTGGTCAACATTCCCCGGCTAGTAAGCAGCTACTACGCCCTGCGGCCCGACCCACAAAACCCAGCCCAGCAGGTGGCTTTTGGCACCAGCGGCCACCGGGGCACTTCCCTGGCGGGAACCTTCAACGAGGCCCACATCCTGGCGGTGGCCCAGGCAGTAGCGGAGTACCGCGCCGAGCAGGGCATTACCGGGCCGCTTTTTATGGGCATGGATACGCATGCGCTCTCCGAGGCGGCCTGGATCACGGCGGTGGAGGTGCTGGTGGCCAATGGGGTGGATGTGCGGGTTGAAGCAGGGCGGGGCTACACCCCGACTCCCCTCATCTCGCACGCGATTCTCGAGCACAACCGGGAGCACAACCGACATCGCAGCAGTAACCTGGCCGACGGTATCGTGATCACCCCCAGCCACAACCCCCCCCAGGACGGGGGCTTCAAGTACAACCCCCCAAATGGCGGGCCTGCCGATACCCGCGTAACCAAAGTGATTCAGGAGCGGGCCAACCAGATATTGCGGGACGGTCTTATCGAGGTGAAGCGCTGGCCCCTTAGCAAGGCGCTTTTGGCAGTGGGGGAGTTCGACTTTGTTACGCCCTACGTAAGCCAACTGGGCAGCATCCTCGATATGGAGGCCATCAAGGCGGCGGGGGTGCAGATTGGCGTGGATCCACTGGGCGGCGCTTCGCTGGCGGTCTGGCAGCGTATCGCCGAACACTATGGGCTCAACCTGGCCATTGTCAACGAACGAATTGACCCCAGTTTTTCCTTCATGACCGTAGACAAAGACGGCAAAATCCGCATGGACTGCTCCTCGCCCTATGCCATGGCTTCACTCATTGGCCTAAAGGACCGCTTCGATGTGGCCATCGGCAACGACCCTGACGCCGACCGGCACGGCATCGTGACCCCGGACGGCCTGATGAACCCCAACCACTACCTGGCGGTCTGTGTCCACTACCTGTACCAGAACCGCCCCCAGTGGCAGGCCAGCCTGGGGGTGGGGAAGACCCTGGTCAGCAGCAGCATGATTGACCGGGTGGCAAAGCACCTGGGCCGGCGGCTGGTGGAGGTGCCGGTGGGCTTCAAGTATTTTGTGGACGGGCTTTTGCAAGGAACCCTGGGTTTTGCGGGCGAGGAGAGCGCCGGGGCCTCCTTTTTGCGTATGGACGGCTCGGCCTGGAGCACCGACAAAGACGGCATCATTCTGGGCCTGCTGGCCGCCGAGATTCTGGCCAAGACGGGTAAATCGCCCAGCCAGCACTACCGCGATCTGGAAGCGAGGTTTGGTTCCTCGGCCTACAGTCGTATGGATGCGGAAGCGAACAGCGCCCAGAAAAAAGCCCTTTCCAACCTTTCGCCCGAGATGGTCACGGCCACCTATCTGGCTGGTGAACCCATCCTGGCCAAGCTAACCCGCGCACCCGGCAACAACGAGCCCATCGGGGGGCTCAAGGTGGTCACCGAGAACGCCTGGTTTGCCGCCCGGCCTTCGGGCACCGAGGACGTGTACAAGATTTACGCCGAAAGCTTCAAGGGGCCGGAGCACCTCGAGCGCGTGTTGGCCGAGGCCAGGGCTCTGGTGGGCGAGGCTTTTCGCCAGGCCGGGGTCGGATAGCAATCAGCGCTGGTCAAAACCCAGGACGTGCGGGCTGCTTCAAGCGGGGTTGGCAGGCTGCTCGGCCTCGAGCTCCCACAACAGGTCGCGCAATATCCAGCCCCTACCGGGGGGCTCGAGTTCCCCGCTGGTAATGCGCTCAATCAGGTAGGTGCGAACCTGAGCAATGGGCAGGCCGGTCTGTATGAGTTCACCTAGGTTGCGGCTGCCATCGAGCAGTACGGTCAGGTCTTTGGGATTGCGGATGCCCGCCTGGGTGCGCCGGGCCGAGGGGTGGCGGATGCGCAGGGCAAACCAGGCATACTTGCGCAGCTTGCTGAGGTCGCCTTCCCGCAGCCCTCGCCAGGCCCGTTCTGCAGCAATGATCAGCGGAACCCCCCAGCTCTTAGCAGCGGCCCGAACACTTTTGCCCCCCACAAAAACCGCGTAAGGCTCCACCGCTCGAGGTGTTTCCAGTACCCGGCTGGGGGAGTCTAGCACACTGCGGAAGCGGGCCCACTGGTCGTTCATGCGGGCCCACTCGCCCAAAAAAGCCTTAAACGACATCAGCGGAACCCCTTGAACCCGGCCTGCTTCGAACCTGAAATGGCCCTGCTCTGGGTGGAGCGGAAAGGAGGCAATTGCTTCGAAGCCTTCCCAGTCCAGGATGCTTCCTCCCACCACCTCACCCAGCATGAATTGCAACTTTAGCGGGAGCCGATTGGACTGAAGGTGCAGGATGCCCGTTCCACTGTTGGCGTGGATCATCTGGAGCACATCGCTTAGCGGGATAGTGTCGAAGCTGCCTTCCATCGCAAACCTTCTCCCAGACCCAGCACCAGTGTGAAACCCTGCCCCACATAATCTTGCATGGCCAGCCGGATGGCCTCGATGTGCGGGGTTTCGCTCAGGGCGGCCAGGGTAGGGCCTGCGCCTCCCACAAAAGCCGCCAGGGCACCTGCGGCGTAGACCCGCTCGAGCGCCGCCTCGAGGCCCGGCATCAGATGGGCCCGGTAGGGCTGGTGCAGCCGGTCTTTAGCGGCCTCTCGCAAAGCATCCAGCCGTCCAGCGTAGAGGGCCGCCGGCCAGAGGGCGCTGCGGGCCAGGTTAAAAACCGCATCGGCGTGGGGAATGGTTTGGGGCAAAGCGGCCCGGGCCAGCGGCGTGGGCACCTCGTAGGCCGGCACGCCCAGCACAAAGCGCAGCCCCCTGGGCGAAGGCAGCGGCAAGGCCAGGGGTGGGTCGGCCAGCGCGGCCACAAAACCCCCATAAACCGCCGGCGCCACATTGTCAGGGTGTCCCTCGATGGCTGCGGTTACCCGGAAAATTCCATCCTTCCCCAGCTGATGACCCGATAGCAGGTCGGCCAGGGCTGCCCCGGCCACTAGGGCCGCCGAGCTGCTGCCCATGCCACGCGCCAGCGGGATGGGATTATGGGCCCAGACCGACAGGGCCGGGGGGTGGGCCTCGCCCAGGGCCTGCCAGGCTGCCCGGTAGCCCTGATGGATGAGGTTGTCGGGGGTATTGGGAACATGCCCCTGGCCGCTGTAGTGCAGCTGGTTGGTAGGGGCCGGGGTGGCGTGAACCTCGAGGTACAGGTCGAGCGCGACCCCCAGCGCATCGAAGCCGGAACCCAGGTTGGCCAGGGTGGCTGGAACTAGAACGTGCACGGTTTCGCCAGACATATCTCTCCCGCTTGAGGGCGGTAGTCTTAGCCATCATACCCTTATACCGGCTTCACAGAGATACCCTTTTTTGCCCTGCATCGGCGGCAAAAACAGCGGAAGCAGGCTATACTACAAGCTAATGATGGGGTATAGCGCTTGCCAGCTCTGGAACCGATATGCTTCGGGCCACGGTTTTGCAAGCCAGAAAGCCTTGGGTCAATAGTGGGCACCTCTTGCAATGTCCAGGCTGGATGGTACAACGAGACCATCTTTGCGCATGCTTTACGGCCCTGTTTTCTTAAAAGCCAGCCGGGCATCAATGAGGCTTTGGGCGCTCGGATGGCAGCCCGTGGCAGCGGTGTTTGGCTGGGGCTCACGGCTTTTGTGCAAGCCTGGGTTGGAGGGTAGGAGGGGCTGTGGGTGAGAACCGGGGTTTGCTCGAGCACATCTCGCCCGCTTTGATGGGCCGCCTGCTCGACGCGCTGCCAAAGCGCGATCCCCTGGCCGAGGGTGTGCCGGGCGGCTTGCTGGCCGCCGAATTGGTCGAGCGGTTGCAGGGGGAGGGCTTTTGCGGCTACGCGCTGGCCCGATTTTCGGGGGAGGAGCGGGGCTGGCTGGCCTTCTATCGCGGCCAGCTCCTGGGGGCCTGGCGGCAGATGACCTACGGCCACCTGAGCGGTACTGTGGCCTATAGGGCCTTGCTGCGTGAACTGGGCCAGGCTACGCTCTCGCTCTACCCCCTTCAACCCGATGACCTGCCCCCGCTGGTAGCCCTTACCCAGGGTTTGCTGCGCATGAGCGGGATGGCCGCCGGCGGTGTGGTGGTTGCAGACCTGGTGGACTCGCTGACGCAGGAACAGTTTACTGGAGCGCTGGTGCACGAGGATGGCCTGGTGGGGCGGGTCTGGTTCTTTGCCCGTGGAAAGCGTCTTTTTGCCTCAGAGCTGCCGCAAGAGTTTCCTCAGGGGCACCTGCACCTGGTGCAGGCCCCCAGCCAGGCCCCCCCCGACCTGCTCGAGCTGGCCCGGCAGGAAGACCAGCAAGAGCGGAGCATCCGGCTGAACGTGGTGTGGAACGCCGCCCATGAGGTACTCAAGGAGTACATGGGGCGCGGCGCGCCATCGGCCCTCGAGCGCCTGCGCAAAATTTACCCCGCCGACGACCCCACTGCCCTTGAAAAAGACCTGCGCCGCTGGCTGATTGAGAGCCTCGAGCCTGGCGCAGCCATCCTTTTCGACCGCCTGCTGCGACCCACTTTGTAGCGGGCTACTTTGACACGCAGCTGTGGCAAAAGGCGTATGATGGCGGGGTTCATGATGTACGGTCTGCTGGGTCTGCTGTGGCTGGTTTGGTTGATGGGTTTGCTGGGCGATTCCTATGCCCGCAACCTGGCTGTGAGTCTGTCCAACTTTGTTGGGGCCTACGCGCTGTGGCAGGTTGCGGCCCGCTCGCCGGTCATTTTGCGCGCAGCCCTGTCTGGCCTGGCGGTGGGTTTGTTGTTTCTGGGTGCGGGCGACCTGCTGTTTACCTACCAGGTGGTCACCGGCCTCAGCACCCAGGAGGTGCGCGAGGGCGTCTACCTGGTGGGCGTGGCCCTCTTGCTGCTAATGGGTAGCCTGCTTCCTTTCCGCATGGAGGGCCAGGGTTTTTATCCCCTGGGGTTTTCGCAGCGCCTGGCCCTGGTGGCTGGGCTGGGAGGGGTATTGCTTTCGGCCCTTAGCACCCTGCTTCGTCCTCTGAGCGTGACCGAGCTGATTTATGCCGGGGCGGCTTTTTACCTGACCCTGCTTTTTGTCCAGCAAACCTCCATGCTGGCTGGGGGGCGCATTGGGCGCTATTTGCAGGGGGTGGTGTGGGCGCTGGTGCTGGGTAGTCTGGCTCGAGTGGTCTACCTTCTGGGGGGTGTACCGCCCGCCCAGTGGTCCATCGTGACCTACGATATTTTGTGGATGCTGGCGATGAGCGTGCTGCTGCTGGGCATCAATAAGACCCAGGCTCCCAGAAGTCTCTGACCACGCCGGAGCCTAGCTGCTTCAGGGCTTCGGGTATGGCCTCGGCCACCTCGTGGGCCAGCAGTCCGGTTCTGCTGACGCGGTCCCCGGCCAGCCCGTGCACATAAACCCCCAGGCGGGCGGCCTCCCAAGCCGAAAGTCCTGCTGCCAGCAAGGCGGCGATAACCCCCGCCAGCACATCGCCCATCCCACCGGTGGCCATGCTGGGGTTGCCGGTGCTGTTGACGGCGAGTAGGGGCTGGGAGGTGGGTGTTTGGGGTGGTAGCCAGGCCAGCACGGTGGGGCCTCCTTTGAGCACCACCACCAGCCCAGGGTAGCGCCTTGCCAGGGCTTGGGCAGCCTCGAGGGGAGAGTGGGCAATCTGTTCGCTGGGAAGGCCCAGCAGGCGGCTGGCCTCGCCGGGGTGGGGGGTTAGCACGGTGGGGAGGCCGGCTTTGCGGTAGGCCTGCAAAACCTTATCCTGTAGCGCGTCGGCGTCCAGCACTGTAGGCTTTTGCAGCCCCAGCGCGGCCAGCGCGGCCTCCATGCCCCCCTCGCCAGCGCCCATACCCACCGCTACCGCCTCGGCCCTGGTGGTTTGCAGGTGGGTGGTGTTCCACTCCAATAGGGGCAGCCTGACCGCCTCCAGGGGCGGGTTAACCTGGCAGTCGGCAGGGTAGGCCACCGTGACCAGCCCCGCCCCGCTGCGGTAGGCCCCCAGGGCTGCCAGGCTGGGCGCGCCGGTATAGCTGCGATGCCCCCCCACCACCAGCACCCGCCCTACCGCGCCTTTATGGGCGTTGCCAGGCCGGATAGGCAACAAAGGGCGCATGCTTGCCTGGCAGAGCAGCTCGGGTAGCTCAGGGTTGTCCAGCGCCCGGGGAGGCATTCCAATAGAATCCAGCACAATCCGACCGCAGGCCGAGCGGTGGGGGTAAAACAGGTGCTCAGGCTTGAGGCCGCCCAGGGCCACGGTCAGGTCGGCGCGAATGTGGGGCTGGTAGGGCAGCCCCGAAGGAAGGTCTACTGCCACCACCGGTAGGCCAGACCGGTTAACCTTCTCGACCAGCGCTTTATAAAAGCCCTCCAGCGGCCCCCGCAAGCCCGTACCGAAGAGCGCGTCCAGCACCACGGTGTGGTTCTCGGGCTCCCAGGACGAGAGGGGGGCTATGGCCAGGCCGTGGGCCTGCAGGGCCGCTCGCATGGTGGCCGCGTCCCCTTCCTGGCCCTCGGCGGCATACACGGCCACCGGGTGCCCCCAGTAGGCCAGCCAGCGGGCGGCCACCAGACCATCGCCGCCGTTGTTGCCCTTGCCGCAAAGCACGGCAATCTTGCGCCCCACATAGTGCTGCAAAAGCCGTTTGGCGGTTCGTCTTCCGGCGGTATCCATTAAGACCAGGCTGGGATAACCCAGGGCAGTGGCCCGCTGGTCGGCTTCGCGCATGGCTTGGGCGGTATAGAGTCGCATGTTCGCTACAGGCTGGCTGTATTCTACGAAGCCTGGCCCCTCCCGTACACTGTTCCCATGAACCTGGATACTGCCCGCAAGCGCTTGTTGACTGCCCGCCGGGTTGCGGTGCTCACCGGGGCGGGCATCTCCCAGCCCTCGGGTATTCCCACCTTTCGCGATGCCGCGGGGCTGTGGAAGGACTTCGATATCGAAGAATACGCCACCCCCTGGGCCTACGCCCGCAACCCCCAAAAAGTCTGGGAGTGGTATGCCTGGCGTTATCAAAAAGTCATGCAGGCGGAGCCCAACCGGGCCCACACGCTGCTGACCGTGCTGGAGCAGCGGGTAGGGGAGGGCTTTCTACTGGTGACCCAAAATGTGGATGGCCTGCACAGCCGGGCTGGCTCCCAGCGCCTGGTCGAACTGCACGGCAACATTGCCAGGGGCCGCTGCGAGCGCTGCGGCCAGCGGTTTCCCCTGCCCGATCCGGCCCGTTTTGTGCCGCCGCCTTATTGCCCGACCTGCAAGGCCCGGGGCCGCCCCGATGTGGTGTGGTTTGGCGAGATGCTGCCACCGGGCGCTTTTGAGCAGGCCGAGCGGGCCTTTGCTGCTGCCGAGGTGGCTTTGGTAATAGGCACCAGCGCCGAGGTCGAACCCGCGGCCAGCCTGGGGTGGCTGGCGCGCTCGAGCGGCGCTTATCTGATCGAGATTAACCCCAACCCCACCCCGCTCTCGAGCCAGGCCGACTGCTCCCTCCGGATGGGCGCGGTGGAGGGCATGGAAGCCCTGATGGATGGTTTAAGATGACTTGCGCTGCCGGGCTCGGTCGTAGAGAATCCAGCCCCCCAGGGCCACCAAACCCACGATGGAGGCGGCCAGCAGGAAGGGCCCCAGCCGGGAGAAGTCGGCACCCAGCCAGGCGATCACCACCGCAACCGGCAGGGCCCCGAGCGCAGTAGCCAGCAAGAACTTGAGGGGGTGCATGCGCACCAGCCCGGCCACGAAGTTCACGCTGTCGGTGGGTACCACGAAGGAGAGCCGCAGGGCGATGATGGCCCAGGGGCCGTAGCGCTCGACCTGGGCCTCCACCTTGCGCCGGATCTCCTCGCTAACGAAGCGATCCACCACCACCGGGCCCAGCAGCCTGGCAAGGCTATAGCCCACCATGGCCGCGATAACCGCCCCAATCCAACCCAGAATCCCGCCGAATACCGGCCCAAACGCCAGTACCGAGATTAGCATCACCAGGGACATGGGCACCACCGAGACCAGGGTCTGGGCGATCATCAGACCGATAATGCTCAAGGGGCCCAGCCAGCCCAGCCCGGCCACCCAGGCCTGGATGGCCTGCTGATTCCCGCTGGCAAGCAGGTTATAGATCTCATCGACGCGTCCTTTGAAGCCAGGGAATACGAGATAGGCACCAAACAGCAGGCCGGCCAGCAGCAGCAAGGCCAGCAATACCGGCAGTGCGGGTAGGGTTCGGGGTGGGGGCAGCCGCTCCATTCCAGAAGTCCAGGATAACGCAAAGCATGAGAATTGCCTTTGCCCTTGGTCACACCTGGCATGCGAAGGGGGATGGTGGGTAGCAGGCATTGTCCAAAACCAGGGCGCACCCCACGGATTCCCCGGCCGCTGGCGGTTAACATAGAACTTATGAGCCTGCGAGAACGGGTCTTTCCCCTCCGAACGCCCGAGGATGTGGACGCTTTTCTGGAGCGTTTTGAGCTGACGGCCATCTTCAAAGCCAGCACCAGTGACAAGACCCTCGAGGCCATGCGCTACGTGCAGAAGTACCTCGAGCCCCGCCCGGACGTAGCCGTTGGCATCATCCGCATCCCCGAAGACCGCCCGGCCTCGAGCCATGTCGAAGCCCGCACCGGCATCCGGCACCAGAGCCCGCAGTTCATCCTTTTTCGTCAGGCCCGGCCCCTCTTCGACCTCGACAACTGGAAGATCAACCCCGAGCAGCTAGAGCCTTTACTGTTGCAGCACCTGCCGGTTCACATCGGCAAACCCGTGCGCAACCCCGCGGTGGCGGGGTTCCAGGCCTATCTGGATCTGCTCGAGCGCTTTATTACGGGGCAGCTCAGCGAGGAGCGCTTCCAGTGGGGCTACCTGGATCGCCTCAAAAAAGAAGCCGACTGGCGCTCAGACGAAGACTTCGACCTGCTGAATAGCCTGTTTCCCAACCCCGACGGACGGGCTTTTACCCCTGGCAAGGTGGTGGCGCTGGAGTTTCAGGCCCAGCTTGCGGGCCGGGCCGAGCCGCTTGTGGAGCGGGCCCGACGCTTACGCGCTCGGGTCGAGGCCCTTCAAGCAACCAAAGCCGATGCGCTTTAGAGAAGAGGAGGTGTGGGGACTATAATCCCCCGGTTTGCAAACCGAGGATACATGGATTCCTGCGTCCGGCGGAGGCGGACATAGCATAGTGAGCGGCAGATGCGCTAAGCATCAGGTGGACGATGACCAGGAAGGCGTTCAAATACCGCCTGTACCCCACCCAGCCCCAGCGCAACGACCTGGAGCGCACCCTTGCGCTGTGCCGCCACCTCTACAACGCGGCCTTGCAGGAGCGACGGGAGGCCTACCAGAAAGCGGGCAAAACGGTGGGCTTCTACGAGCAAAAACGGTGGTTGCCCGAGATACGCACCGAACTACCGGAATACAAGGGCATCCACTCCCAGGTCTTGCAGAACGTCATCGAGCGGGTGGATAAAGCCTTCCAGGGCTTCTTTCGCCGGGTCAGGGCGGGACAGAAAGCGGGCTACCCCCGCTTCAAGGGACGGGAGCGCTACGACTCCTTCACCTTCCCCCAGGCGCGCCAAACCGGGGTCAAACTCCAGGAGGGTGGCAAACGGGTACTCATCTACGGCATCGGCTCGGTCAAGGTCAAACTGCACCGCCCCCTGGAAGGCAGACTCAAGGCGGCCACAGTGAAGCGGGAAGGGGAACACTGGTACCTCGTCTTTACCTGTGAAGTCGAGCCCAGGCCCCTTCCCTCCAATGACCAGGCCATCGGGATAGACCTGGGAACCAACCCCCACTTCCTGGTTACCTCGGAGGGGGGGATGGTGGAAGCCCCCCGGTATTATCAGAAAACTCAGGCCAAGCTCGCCAGAGCCCAACACAGCCTGTCCAGGAGGAAGCGGGGTAGTTCTCGCCGTAAACAGGCCCAACGACAGGTGGCCAAGCTGCACCGCAAAATTGCCAACCAGCGCAAAGACTTCCACCACAAAATAGCCAGGAGGCTGGTCAACGAATATGGCACCATCGTCCACGAAGACCTGAACATCCTCGGCCTGGCCCGCACCCGGCTGGCCAAGGGGGTGCTGGACGCGGGTTGGGGACGGTTTTTGCAAATCCTCGCCTACAAAGCGGAGGAGGCTGGTAGGCGGGTTATAAAGGTAGACCCTAAATATACCAGCCAGGATTGTCCGGTGTGCGGGCACCGAGAGCGGAAACCGTTGTGGGTCAGGGAGTTTCGCTGCTCGGGGTGCGGCGGCCACTTCCATCGGGATGTGGCTGCGGCCATCAATATCCTGGCCAAGGCTCGGACGGAGCCTTCGGGGATGGGTACGGCGTGGGCCGTCCCGTGAGAACCGAGAAGCCCCATTCTTTAGAACGGGGAGTCGTCACGACATGGGCACCTGGCGCAAAAGCCGGCCCTCGATGCGTTCCAGAATCTCCTCGAGGCTCTGCCCGGTAATGGTCAGGCCGTGGTTTTTGAGCCCCACCACCGCCCGGCCGGGGTCGGGGGCTTCGCGTACTTTTTGCGCCACGGCCTCGGCGAGCTGATAGGTGCCGCAGGGGTAGTTGAACTGGGTGGAGGGGATGTTCTCCATCCAGGCGTGCACGTGGATGATGGCCCCTACCTGGGGGTGTTCGCGGTAGATCATCCAGTGCTCAATGGCATCCACGCTCACCCGGCGGGGCTCGAGGCCCGGTGGCACCGAGAGGCGCATGGCGTTCTGGATGGGGTCGTAGTCGGTGACCATCAGGATGTCCCGCCCCACCTCGCGCAGGTTGGCTTTGTCCACCCCGCTGGCCGACATCCAGAAGCGCCGCTCGTCCTTACGCACCGAGAGGTTGCCATACGAAAGCCCCCCGATGCCATAGAGCCGTTTGACGTGACGAAGGTCTTCGGGCGGCAGAATTTCTTCGATGGGAAAAGCCGCTGGGAGCAGATTCCACTCGGCCAGACGACGCCCGGCCTGGCGTAGTTCCTCGGTGAGCTCGTCACCCTGCCAGAGCTCGGGCTCGAGGTCGGCTTCAAAGCGGTTATTCACCACCAGCACCGAAGAAGCGATGGGGTGGATGCGTTCGAATAGCCGCTCGGCAAAGCGGGGGCCTTCGGGTTCGTGGTACTGACCGAGCTCGAGGGTCAAAAAATACGCCCCCTGCCCCGGTACGTACACCACCAGCATGTTGGATAGGGCCCGTACCAGATAGGGATATAGTGCCGTAATGGGTTGGGCGGGCAATTGCGGCAGCTCCAGAAACGAGACCACCATGGTGGCCTGGGCCCTGCGCCGGTAAGGGGTGGGTTTTTCGGCCTGGATGAAGTTGAGCACCGCTCTGGGCGCTTCGGCCTCGGGTTCAAAGTGGTAGCCGGCGGCCATCATTACCGGAGGTAGGGCTTCGGCCAGGAAGCGGAGGCCTGTGGTGGGCTGGCCGACCACAACAAAGCTCGGTGGCGACTGCTCCAGGGTGGGATTGGTGTTGTCTCTGGACTGCACCATATTTTTGCCCTCCATATGCCTTGTTTGAGATTTGTGGGGCTCATTGGATTTTACCAGACCTTGGAGGTTTCTGAGGCTTTTGTCATGTACCTAGGGGTACCGCACACAAAAGCGCTACGGTAAGATCCTCAAACGCCCTGGCCGCAACACGCCCTCCTGATCCAAGCAAAGGGCTTGGCCAGACGTTATGGGTATAGCCTGGTAAGTTGGCGCAATGGGATAAACTATAGGCCGCTATGGAGTTCAAGGGACTGTTACTTGCTGGCGGCAAAGGCACCCGCCTTCGCCCTCTTACCTACACCCGCGCCAAGCAGCTAATTCCGATTGGGGGCAAGCCCAACCTGTTTTATGCGCTGGAAGACCTGCTGCAGGCCGGCATCCGCGATATTGGCGTGATCCTAAGCCCCGAAACCGGCGACGAGGTTCGCTCGGCCCTGGGCGATGGCTCGCACTGGGGGGTGAAGCTTACCTACATCGTGCAGGAAGCACCGCTGGGCATCGCCCATGCGGTCAGAACCGCCCAGGACTTCCTGGCAGACAGCCCCTTTGTGCTCTACCTGGGCGACAACCTGCTCTCGGGGGGCATCCAGCACCTGGTGGAGGAGTACCGCCAGACCCGCCCTGAGGCCATCGTTTTGCTAACCCCGGTAGAAGACCCCCGGGCCTTTGGGGTGGTGGTGCTCGACCAGGCCGGACAGGTGGTGCAGCTCTTGGAGAAGCCCAAGGAGCCCCCCTCCAACCTGGCCCTGGTGGGGGTGTACCTGTTTAGCCCAAAGATCCACCCCATCATCCAGCGCCTCAAACCCTCGAGCCGGGGAGAGTACGAGATCACCGAGGCCATCCAGGGCCTGGTGGACGCGGGTTTGCGGGTGGTGGCCCACCAGGTGCGGGGTTGGTGGAAAGACACCGGCAAGCCCGAAGACCTGCTGGATGCCAACCGGCTGGCGCTCACATCGGTGGTTCGCCGCGTCGAGGGGGTGCTCGAGGAGGCCCAGGTGGTAGGCGAGGTGGTGATAGAGCCCGGAGCCCGCCTGGTGCGCAGCACCGTGCGTGGCCCGGCGTATGTGGGGGCCGGGGCCCTGATTGAGGATAGCTTTATCGGACCCTACACCGCTATAGGTAAGGGGGCTCGGGTGATTGCCAGCGAGGTCGAGTACTCCATTCTGATGGACGAGGCCCAGGTGCACGCGCTGCCCTACCGCCTGGACAGCAGCATTCTGGGTCAGGGGGTGGTGGTGGATGGGCAGGGCAATACGCGCCGCCACACCCTAGAGCTGGTGCTGGGGGATCGCAGCCGGGTGAGGCTTTAGGAGATAGGGGGATGATTGCTGTGGTTCTCGCAGGTGGCGCAGGAACTCGGCTGTGGCCGGTTTCCAGGGAACTTTATCCAAAGCCTTTCATGAAGCTTCCCGACGGCCAAAGCCTGTTGCAAAAGGCCTTCCTGCGGGCCGTGAAGGCCGGGGCACGCGAGGTGCTTACGGTGACGGGCCAGGAGCATCACTATAGCGCGCTAAGTGAGTATCAGGCCCTGGGTCTGCCTGAGGTGCAGACCTACTACATCATCGAGCCGCTGCGCCGCAACACCGCACCGGCCATCGCCATGGCTGCCTTGTGGATTGCTGAGCGCAACCCCGACGAGCTGATGCTGGTGCTTTCTGCCGACCAGCTCATCTCGCACGAGGAAGCGTTTGCCCAAGCGGTGGCCCAGGCCAAGCACCCTGCCCAGCAGGGCTATCTGGTCACCTTTGGCATCCAGCCGAGTTATCCGGCCACCGGCTTTGGCTACATCGAGCGGGGCGAGGCCCTGGAGGGGAGCGTCTACCAGGTTTCGCGTTTTGTGGAAAAGCCCGACCAGCCCACGGCCGAGGCCTACCTGAACAGCGGGCGCTACTACTGGAACGCCGGCATATTCTGCTTCAAAGCGGGTGTGTATTTGCAGACGCTAGAGCACCTGCAACCCCAGCTGTACCAGGCCATACAGACCTGCTGGCAAGCCAGCCAGAAAGGAGAGCGAACCTACCTGGATCGGGCCCTCTTCGCGCAGGTACCCGACATCTCGGTGGACTACGCCGTGATGGAAAAAGCCCCAAAAGTGGCTGTGGTACCGGCCAATTTTGGCTGGAGCGACCTGGGTTCGTGGGATGCGGCAGCCCAGATGGTGCCGCCGGATGCCGATGGCAACCGGGTGCTGGGCGAGGCGGTGCTTTTGGAGACCAAAAACACCTTTGTGCAAAGCGAAGACCGGGTGGTAGCGGTCATTGGCGCCAGCGACCTGGTAATCGTGGATACCCGCGATGCCCTGCTGGTAGCCCGGCGCGATAGCGTGCAGCAAGTCAAAAAAGTTGTAGAGCAGCTTGCCCACAACAACCACGCCTCTGTCCGACGACACCGCACCATCCAGCGGCCCTGGGGCAACTACGTCACCCTGGAAGAGGCCAGCGGATTTAAGATTCGCCGGGTGGCCCTCAAGCCGGGTCAGGCCCTTACCAACCACTTGCACCATCACCGCAGCGAACACTGGACGGTTTTGCGCGGTACCGGCCAGGTCTGGCTGGACGGCCAGGTGCGCATAATCAGGCCCGGTGAGTCGGTGGGTGCGCTGGCTGGGGTAGCTCACCAGCTCTATAACCCGGGCTTGCTAGAACTGCTTTTGATCGAGGTGCAAACAGGCGAGTACCTGGGTGAAGACGATGTTTTGCGGCTGGAAAGCTTGGTGTGACCGCTAAGGGGTAAGGAGTGAGACCTCGAGGTTCCCCTCCTTCAGCATCTTGAGAATCTGCCGGTAGCCTTCACGCCGCAGCGGGCTGGGGTCGAGGTGCAGGCGCAGGTGGGCCTCGAGCCAGACCGCTTTTTGGTGCAGGCCGTGCAGGCTGGGGTAGTAGTCGCGCGTGAAGAGCAGGCCGCCCCGGTAGCCCTCGGCGATAAAGCGGGGGTCTTTGGGGGTGGAGCTGCCGCCTAAGTGCAGCACCCGGCGAGGTACCAGCAGCACCTGCCAGCCCTTGCGCCGGGCACGGGTGCACCACTCGATATCTTCGTTATAGAAGAAAAATCGCTCATCCATGCCCCCAATGCTTGCTAGCGTGGTTTTCCTAGTCATGATGAGTGCGCCAGACACCCAGCTTACGGCACGAGGCTGAAGCAGATTCCAGTAGTATGGTGCATAAAACAGCCCGTGAGATTGTATTGTTCCTCGTGCGGTTAGCAAAGTTGGGGCAGCCAGCGCGGCTCTGGGATTGTTGCACAGGGCAATTTGTAAGGCCTCAAGGTCTCCTTTCTCCAGATATATGTCGCTGTTCATCTCCACAATCCAGTGACGTGTGGCATTTTCTAGACCCTGGTTAACTGCAAAAGCATAACCTCTATTGGAAACTTGAAGGACTTTTACGTTGGGGTGGTGCTGACGGACCCATTCCACACTTCCATCTTTGGAATCTGTGTCCACAACAATTTTTTCGGCTTCAGGATAGTAGGCTTCAATTCGCCGCAAGCACTCGCCAAGTATGGCCTTGGTATTGTGGGATATCACAATTATGGAAAAGTCTTTACTCATGTGGCGCCCCATTCGTGCATCGTTGCTGGTATATGCCTTAGGATAAAGAACGATATGAAGCTGGATGAACAGGCTCAGGCTGTCCTAAGTTACCAGAATTACACAGTTCCACCCGCTATAGAAGGTGTTGTACTTCAACCCCTTAAGAAGCACCGTTCACTCGAGGGTGCCTTTATGGAACATCTCCGGCTGAATAACGGCCTTGTCGAAGGATTATCAACGCCGTTTGAGGCCCGACAAATATCGGTGTCCTGGGCAGTCCCAGGCCGCATCAATGCTTTTCATATCCACCCCAAGCGCATCCAAGATGAGCTATGGTGTGTTCTGGAGGGTACCTTACTGGTTTGGTTGGTAGATTTGAGAGCCGATTCCCCAACGAAAGGCACCCGACGTCCTGTTCTGCTTTCGGGTGAAGCACCTTCACTGCTGTACATCCCTTCTGGAGTAGCCCATGGCTACCGAGCGGGCCACCGAGGCGCATTGCTTCTTTACGCAATGAACGACCAATTTAACCCTTCCGATCCTAATGAAGGTCGCCTTCCATGGGACTTCTTTGGTGCTGAATTGTGGGCAGATGATAAAGGTTAAGAAGGAGAGATGTGATGAAGTTCAAACGAGTTGTCGTAACTGGAGGAGCTGGCTTTATTGGCGCCAACTACGTTCACTATGCGCTGAACGTTCACACAGACTGGCAGATTGTGGTACTGGACAAGCTAACATATGCTGGCAACTTAGAAAACCTGGAATCTGTGATGGACCAGATTGAGTTCATTCAGGGCGATATCACCAATCCTGTTGATGTTCATAGGGCTCTGCGCGGTGCTGATGCGGTGCTAAATTTTGCTGCCGAGAGTCACGTGGATCGCAGCCTGATGGATCCTTCAGTTTTTGTACGAACAAATGTTGAGGGAACGCTGGTACTGCTCGAGGCTGCACGCAAAGAAGGGGTAAAACGCTTTTTGCAAGTCTCCACCGACGAGGTATATGGTGACCTGCACGGTTCTGACCACCACTCCCTCGAGACCGACCCTTTCCGTCCTCGCTCACCGTACTCTGCCTCCAAAGCTGGTGCCGAGCACCTCGTATTTGCCTATGGCATTTCTTATGGTATGGATGTAGTGGTAACGCGGGGATCCAACACCTACGGGCCTTATCAGTACCCCGAGAAGATCATTCCGCTTTTTATCACCAATGCGCTTGAGGGCCGGCCTCTGCCTCTGTATGGTGATGGCTCGGCAGTTCGAGATTACATGCATGCTCAAGACCACGCCTCGGGGATTGATACCGTGCTACATCTGGGAGCTTCAGGTGAAGCCTACAATCTTGGTGCTCGCGAACAAATTTCTGGTGTGCAGGTTGCAGATGCTATCCTGGCAGCCCTGGGGAAACCCTCATCTCTCAAGCGATTTGTTGTTGACCGACCTGGTCACGACTACCGATACTCGGTTGATCCTTCCAAAGCTGAGGCTTTGGGCTGGGTACGCCGCTACTCCTTTGGTCAGGGGTTGCGAGAGACCATCGAATGGTACATGCAAAACCGGGGCTGGTGGCAGCGGGTACGCGCGAAAAAAGAGCATCAGAGCTTAATGCAAGCCTGGTATGAGCAACGTTGAAATGCCCTGTGGTGAAGATGGCATGACAAAAGTTGGAAACATTTTACTTACAGGGGGAACTGGCCGCCTGGGTTCTGCCCTTCGTAAGTTAATACCTGAACTGGTTGCACCTACCAGGGAAGAACTGGATATAACTGATTTGGGCTCGGTTCAAAAGGCATTTGAGCATTACCAGCCCCGGGTGGTCGTCCACACGGCTGCATATACCAATGTGGTTCAGGCCGAGACCGAGAAAACCCTGTGTTGGAAAGTGAATGTAGAGGGTACCCGTAACCTGGTGCGAACTGCCCTGGAGTATAACCCTCACTTTGTGCATATCTCCACCGACTACGTCTTTTGGGGTGATAAAGGTGGTTACCGCGAGGATGACCCGGTTGGGCCAGTGCGTAACTACTATGCCTTATCTAAACTGGCTGCCGAGGAGGTAGTACGAGTGCTTCCTCGCTACCTGATTATTCGCACCTCTTTCCGTCCTTCACCCTGGCCTTACCCAAGGGCCTATACGGACCTCTACACCAGCCAGGACTACCTCGAGGTCATCGCTCCGGAGATCGCGCAAGCCCTGCGCAATCTGAAGCGTATCCCCTATACCACCCTGCACATTGCCACCGAGCGCAAGTCGGCCTTTGCGCTGGCGCAACGCACCCGCCCAGAGGTTCAGCCGGCCAGCCGCAAGGAGGCGGCGGTTCCGCTGCCGGAGGACGTCTCGCTGGACATTAGCCGCTGGCGAGCCCTATCCCGTAGCTGGAACCCTGCGCCAGGGGTTTGAGCTGGGCTTCTGCTAAAATGCCCTGGTGGTGTGGCTCGAGCTAGTACGGGAGCGGCTGGGTGCGATGGGGGTGGAGCGGGTCTACCTCTTTGGCTCTCACGCTCGAGGCATCGCTAACCGTTGCTCCAACCTGGATATAGGCATTTGTCAACCAGCTCCTCTTCCGGTGGGACTCTTGTCTGGGCTGAGAGAGCGTCTGGAAGAATACAAATTTGCTTTGCTGGGTGCTGGTAGACCTGTTGGATGCGCCGCCTGCGCTGCTGATGTGCGTAGAGAAGGAAGGGGTGGGGTGGATGGGTTTGCACAGAGGCTTTCCATGGCCCGTAAAGCCTTGTTAGCCTGCCCATCCCAGTATATATACCTAATGCGATGGCGGCTCGTGATCCTTTGGGGGGATCTGTGAGCATTACGGGTCAATTGAGTCGGCTCCTCAGGGGGCGCACTGCACAGAACCTCCTAGCCCTTTATGGTGTGCAGTTTGCCAACTATTTGCTACCGCTAGTAATGCTTCCTTATCTGGCTCGAGTTCTGGGACCAGATGGATTTGGCATGTTAGCTATTGGGCAATCCCTAGCTCAGTACTTATCTTTGGTAGTGGAGTATGGCTACAGTTTGTCTGGTACCCGCGAAGTTGCTCAACATCGCAATGATCCTAACCGATTGGCTAGGATTCTCTCAGGTGTGCTGGGGGCTCGACTTTTCCTTAGCCTAATTGTCGTCCTCATTGCCTTTAGTTTAGGAATGTGGGTTCCAGTTCTGCGTGAACACCCATTACTGCTTTGGTCGGGTGTGTTTTGGGCAATTGCTCTGGGTTTTAGTCCTATTTGGTACTTCCAGGGTCGTGAACGCTTGCGCCTAGTGGCCATTCTGGAAGTTCTGGCGAAGGCGTTGGGGGTTATTTTCATATTTTTGGTGGTGCGTGAACCTGCGGATGCTTACAAGGTACTACTTGTCCAGGGGTGGTTTGCTGCGCTTGCTTCGGCCATAGCATGGCGATGGGCTTGGCAAGAGGTTGGGTTTTTATGGCCGGATTTTTCTATGATTACGACATCTGTTCATGCGGGTTGGCGTATTTTTTTTGCTACAGCCTTTATTAGTTTTTATACGTCAGCTAATAGTTTTATTCTCGGGTTGTTTGTTCCGCCCCAACAGGTCGGCTTTTTTGCTGGTGCAGACAAACTTATTAGAGCATTCTTATCGCTACTTCAGCCTTTGATTCGAGTTTATTTGCCCAAATTCAGTCATTTGGTTGAACATGATCCTCTTGCGGCGCGCTCACTTTTCAAGCGCAATACGTTACTTCTCCTCTTTTTGGGGGTTGGAGGTACGATTGCGGTATGGGTTAGCGCTCCGTTTGCAGTCAAGCTTTTTTTGGGCCATGCTTATGAGCCTTCTGTGGAAATTATGTATGTATTGGGCTTGATTATTCTCCCTGTCTCACTTGCAAGTGTCTGGGGAACACAATGGATGATCGCAAATAAGCTTGATCGAGAGCTTACTAAAGTTTATATTGCAGCAGGGCTAATAAACCTTATTTTGGCTCTTGTGCTCATTCCTAGAATGGGGTCGATGGGTCTGGCGGCCGGTGTAGTTGTGGCAGAGGTTCTTGGAGCAAGCGCGATGTGGCTGGTTCTAATAAGACGGCGGCTGTGGTTTATGTGAAAGGGTAGGAATGTCGAATCCGAATAATAAAAATGAGTCGACTGTTTTTGTGCTGGTACTCAACTGGAATGGCTGGCAAGATACAGTCAAGTGCATTGAGTCGCTCAAATCCCTTACATATCCCAACTACGAGATAGTGGTTCTGGACAACGCCTCTACAAACGACTCTGTGGCGCGTATTCGTGAGGTGCATCCAGATGTTACCCTCATGGAAACCGGAGCGAATCTTGGTTTCTCAGGTGGGAATAACGTTGGGATTCGCTACGCCCTTGAGAAAGGTGCAAAATACGTATGGTTACTGAATAACGATACAAAGGTCGATCCCCAAGCCCTCAGTTTCTTGGTCAAATGTGCCGAAGAGGAATCCAGAATAGGCTTGGTCGGATCTATTCTTATTTACATGGATCAGCCAGGGAGGATTCAAGCTTGGGGTGGGGGGAAAGTCAGTTTGTATTCTGGTCGCCCATGGCTCCTTACGTCCCCAGGTCAACCAGATTATATAAGCGGTGCAAGTATGCTCATACGTCGTGAGGTACTGGAAACGGTGGGTTTGCTTGATGAGAATTATTTTATGTATTGGGATGATGTCGACTATAGCTTTCGGGTTCGTAAAGCTGGCTGGGCTTTGGCAGTGGCTTCCGATTCAATTGTTTATCACAAAGACTCAGCAAGCACCGGCCAGAAAAGTGCGCGAATGGATGTATTTTTCAACTCTACGGCAGTTAGATTCTTTAGTAGACATGCTCGTTTTCCAATGTTACCCATTACGGTGGGTACCGTAGGCAGACTATTAAAGCGGATGCTAAAGGGAGATTGGAACCGAGTGAGGGCTACTCTAAAGGGGTATCAGATTGGTAAAGCGAAACTAAGGGGAGCTGTAATTGAGGAAAAGTGGCCTTGACCTACGTCGATTCCATATCTTGAGCTTCACTTGCGTTCAGGTATCATGGCGATAAGAAGATAAATACTAATAGGTTACTACGATTCGTTCATTTATATACATGACCACTATTTTCGTAACAACTGCAAAACGATTTGATATAAGGTTAGATAACCTAACCTTTGGCTTGTGGCTAGTTTGTATCTTTTCGCTATTTATCCCCATTCAGTTCTACGTTCCTCTTTTCACACTCTTCATTTTTTCTGTGGCGATGTTGGCTATTTTGCGCGCACATTTTGCCTTGGTTCGGCCCCCTATCGTATCTCTGCTGCTGGTCGGGTTCACTTACATCATGTGGGCCAGCGTAAGTTTTATTTTGAACAGAGATTTTTCAGTCCACGAACAATACATTAAGCTAGTTCTCAACAGCTCTTTCCTACTAGCCTCGGTCGTTTTTTTTGAGATGCATCGGCATCGCCTAAGCTCTATGTTTTCCTCGCTTAAGCGTCTATTGACCTTGCTCATTGTGTTGAGCGCAGCTCAGGTCGCTCTTAACGTGGTGTTGCTTAATGCCTGGTTGTGGCCGTTCAGTGGGCAGGTATCCAACTCGTCCGCCGCATATCTGATTGTTACTCCGGGGGTATTCTTTGGAGGGGCGGAAAAAAACATCTGGGCTACCAAAATTGCCCTTGTAGTTTGCTTGTATATTGGCATTCTTTGGGTCAAGCGAAACACAAGCTGGACGTCTTGGATCGTCATAGGATTGGGCTTGTTTAGCGTCTTGTATACCTTTAGTCGAACAGCCCAGCTGACAACATTTGTTGGACTTGCCTTGTTTATTTTTTTGATAGTTCTGAGCTCCAGACAAAGACTGGCACGCTATGCCTTACTGGGAGCGATCTTGCTGTTGATTCCATTTATTCTCCAGTGGTTGGCTGGCCTGCTGCGGTTCGACTGGTCGCTGTTCGATCTTTCGCAAGGTACCCAGGACGACGGCTTTCGGGGCCGCCTGTTTTTATGGACGTCTTTTTTGAACAACCTGAGCAACTTCAACTTTCTGTGGGGTAACGGCATTCAGTACGGTCGATACTATTTTTCTGAGGTCTCATCTGAAATCGCTTTTTTGGGAAACGACAATTTCCACAATGCCTTTCTGAACCATCTTGTAGACTCCGGTGTGGTTGGACTGGTACTATATGCGTTGCTATTCGTCATTATATTTGCTCGTCCAAAAGCCTTGTCTACCAGACTTCTACTTTTGCTTCCTTTACTGGCTTGTATCAGCCTTCAATATGTAGGCTATGACAACGACATCATGGCGTACTTAGCGGCTGCATGGCTAATACTTCAAGTGCCAGCAGTGTCTGAGGAAACCAGGAATCGCCTTGACAACCCAAAGCGGCGACAGAGCCCTATTATAGGTACATAGACTTGTTATGCAGAACAGACCACACAAGCCCCTCATCTCCCTTATTGTTGCCACACTTGGGCGTGAAGAAGAGCTGAATACTTTCTTGAAGTCCCTTACCAGGCAGACCTTCGATCTTTCGGCAGTTCAGGTGATTGTGGTAGATCAGAATAAGGAAATAGACCTAAAACCTATTTTAAATCAGTACCAAAACAGGCTTCATATCGTGCACATCCCTAGCTCCAAAACGGGCCTCTCTCTCAATAGAAACATAGGGCTTAGGGTGGCTGAGGGGCAGGTGGTAGCTTTCCCAGATGATGACTGCACGTATTACCCGGACACCCTCGAAAAAGTATGGGCTGCTTTCCAGAGAAACCCGACTGTCAATCTGGTTTTGGGTCGTGTGGTGGATCGCAAGTCAGGAAAGTCCATGCTTCGCAACTGGCCCTCGAAAGTCAAGAAAATTACCAAATCGAATTTTTTGACTCACTACAGTTCCATTACGATTTTCGCCAGACAGAGCCCTCTGTTTGACGAGCGTATAGGGGTGGGAACCTATTTTGGCTCCTACGAAGATGCCGACTTTGTTTATAGGGTTTTGTTGCGAGATGGGGCCGCACTGTACGATCCGAGCGTAGAAGTTTGGCACGAGGATCAGAACATCCATGTCTTTGACGAGAACAAGTTACAGCAATATGGTTTGGGGTTTGGGGCTTTGGTCCGTAAACACCTTTCGCCCGTCATGTTGTATTGGTTTTTGGGTGTACTGCTTTACCACGCTTTTGGCCTTGCCAAATCGCTTCTTCGAACTGACCGCAGGGAATTTCGCAAACGCCGGCTTTCGATTGTTTCTAGAATCCGGGGCTTTGTGCTTTTCCCAAGAGTTCCCACGAGATGATTTATGAGCAGCGTCGGTTTGGTAGTTCCTACGCTAAATGCTGGCTCAGATTTTATTAAGTGGCTTAAGGCATACGCCTCTCAGACCTTTAAACCCCAGTACACCCTGGTCATAGATTCGACTTCCGTGGACGATACCGCTCATTTGGCAGCCGAAGCTGGCTTTAAGGTAATACCAATTGAACCCCACACATTTGACCACGGCGGTACACGCCAACTTGCGGCAGACCTGCTGCCCGAGGCAGAGCTGCTAATCTACATGACCCAGGATGCTGTTCTGGCGAGACCGGATGCACTGGAACGCCTGGTACAAGCCTTTGAAGACCCAGGGGTTGGAGTGGCCTACGGGCGGCAACTGCCCCACCCAGGTGCAGGCCCAATTGGAGCTCACGCTCGGTTGTTCAACTATCCCGCACATTCGGAGGTTCGCAGTCAACAAGATATTGCCTCTAAGGGGCTCAAAGCTGCCTTCAACTCCGATTCCTTTGCTTGCTATCGCCGAAGGGCGCTCGAGCAGGTGGGGGGGTTCCCGCGCGACATCATCTTCGGGGAAGATTCTTATGTAGCAGCTAAAATGCTGCTCTCGGGGTGGAAAGTAGCCTACGTTGCCGAGGCACAGGTCTACCATTCGCACGACTATTCCCTCAGGCAAGAGTTCGAACGCTACTTCGACATCGGGGTTTTTCATGCTCGAGAACGTGCGCTACTGGCGGCATTCGGTAGGGCAGAAGGGGAGGGTCTGCGGTTTTTGCGCTCCGAGATGGCCTACTTGCTGCAGAATGCACCGCAAAAGATACCCTCGGCCTTGCTGCGGACAGTTCTGAAATATGGGGCGTACCGCCTGGGCCGCTCAGAAGCCTATTTGCCTGGCTGGCTGAAGCGGCATTTGGCGATGAACAAGAAATACTTTGCCCGTAGGAACTAAGTAACATCGCAGAGCGTAGTAAGCTTGTGAAGCATATGCAACTGCTGAGCCACGAAGCCCAACTCGGCCTATCAGCTCCCTTGGCCTCACCCCGCCGCACGGCGCTGGTTCTGTTGCTCACAGATGTGCTGACAGTGGTGGCCTCTTTGCTGCTGGCGGTGTGGCTGCGCTACCTGTGGGATCGTTCGTTGCTTTGGGAGGTCTACCTGGACTTGTGGCCTGCGTTGTTCCTGTTTCCGATAGCCTATGGGCTGGCAGGGCTGTATGGGGTGGGAATTGCCCCGCCCGAAGAGCTGCGTCGGTTGAGTTATGCAACCAGCCTGGTGTTTGTTGTGCTGGGTGGGGCTACCTTCATGTATAAGGCCGGGGCCGACTACTCGCGGGGTGCGTTTGTATTTGCTTGGGTTTTGATGATGCTATTCGCGCCGTTGGCGCGGGCTTTGGTACGGGAGTGGTGGGTGCGAAAGCCCTGGTGGGGTGTTCCGGTAGTGGTGCTGGGAGCGGGTCAGACCGGGCGGGGTGTGATACGCGCCCTAAACAAGCAGCCGGGTTTGGGTCTAAAACCAGTGGGGCTGCTCGACGACGACCCCGCCAAGCAAGGGGAGGATATAGAGGGCGTTCGTGTGCTGGGAGGACTGGATCGGGCGGGTGAACTGGCCCGTCAAGGGGTGAAATATGCCATTGTTGCCATGCCAGGGGTTCCCAGAAACCAGTTGCTGGAGCTCCTCGAGCGCCACGGGACGGTGTTCCCCCATCTTCTTTTGGTACCAGATCTATTCGGTCTGTCGAGTCTGTGGGTCTCGGCACGGGATCTTGGCGGTGTGCTGGGCCTCGAGGTTCGGCAGCGACTTCTCCAGCCAGGGCCGCAGTGGATTAAGCGTGCTATGGACATTGCTTTTTGCTTGCTGTTAGCCCCCTTTTTATTTGTGTCCGTGGGAATACTGGGTCTGCTGGTGCGCCTGGACTCTGCTGGGCCGATTTTTTACGGACACAAGCGTCTGGGCTTCCAGGGTAGAGAGTTTCTTGCTTGGAAGTTCCGTTCGATGGTGCCGGACGCAGACCGCAAGTTGGAGGAGTACCTGAGGCAGCACCCTGAACTTATGCAGGAGTGGATCCGTGATCAGAAGCTAAAGAACGACCCTCGTATCACCCGTGTAGGTAGTTTTCTCCGCAAGACCAGCCTGGATGAGCTGCCCCAGCTTTGGAACGTGCTCAGAGGAGAGATGAGTCTTGTAGGGCCCCGGCCTATCGTCGAGGAGGAAGTGCGCCGCTACGGCCCTCTCTTTGCTCTGTACACCAAAGTCCGCCCAGGCCTGACCGGATTGTGGCAGGTTTCCGGGCGCAACGATACCACTTACGCTGAGCGAGTGGCTATGGATGCCTACTACGTGCGAAACTGGTCACCCTGGTTAGACCTCTACATCCTGGCCCGTACGGTCTGGGTGGTGTTGTATGCCAAGGGGGCCTACTAGCCTTGAAATGGATCTGGGCTTTACCTTTTGTGTTATTGCCCCTGCAACCGGCTTGGTTCATGGCTGTGGCGGCCCTGGTTGGGCTTTGGGGTGTAATGCGAGGTTTGCGACCTTTGGCGGGCTGGTTTGGACTCGCAGCGCTGCTAGGGATGGGAGGACAGTTCCTAACCCCCACAAGCCTGTATACCGTCCCGGCCTTGCCGGAGTACATACAGCAAACAGAATCAGAGCCCCAGGCATCCAACCTGATCAGACCATTCGATCTGAACGCTTTGCATGGTTGGAACCATAGCGATGAAAGAGGGGGTTGGGCCGTCCCCCTGGGGGATGGGTTCTGGCGACTGCCGCGTTACAACCCAGAGTCCGGGCGTGAGCAATCGGAGTTCTTGACTGATCACTGGTATCCCGTGGAGCCTGGGCAGACCTACACTCAGAGTTTCTACCTCCGCCACGATGGTCAGCAGGCTCGCCTGCAAATCACTTTTTTCACTAATCGAGGTCAACATAATCCCGTACCCACTTATGTGGAGTCTGTAGGAACCGGGGTATACCGTGTCTGGGGCAGCTATACCGCAAAAGAGGGAGATAGCTCGGTACGGGCCATCGATTTGTTGAACCAGGGGGGAGACTTTACTTACCTCGAGATTGGCTGGGCGCAGCTCGAGGCAGGCACTGAGCCCGGCTCTTATCGGCCCGGCCATACCGGGGAGCAATCCTCTCTTCAGAGGGCCTGGGCGTGGGGCAGCCAGATGCTCTTGGGTTGGTTGGTGCTGGTGGGGGGGTGGTTCTGGCGCAGATATGTGGATGTCCGCTGGGTGGTGGGGTTTGTGCTACTGGGACTGACATTGCATCTGGGTTACGCGCTTTGGCAGCTTCAGGATCACAACCTGGGACGTGCCTGGGGACTCACACCGCAGCCGAATCTGCTAGGCCACACGGCGGTGATGATGGGGGGACTGTTGCAGTTGCTGGGCGGATGGCGGATTGGCTTACTGGGTTTGCTGGGGGCTGGCCTTGGGGTTGCAGTCTCGGGAAGTCGGACGGCCTTTCTGGCATTGCTGGCACTGGGTCTTTTCTGGGTTTGGAGTTTGCCTAGGGGACGGCGATGGGTGCTCCTGACGCTGGGAGTTTCGATGCTGGTATTTTGGCGCTGGCCCGAGGTGCTGGGCCGGTTGGGTCAGCTTGGTCTGGACTCCAGCGGACAGTCTCGTTTGCAGTTCTGGCAGGTGGCCTGGGAGGCTTTTTTGCAACACCCAGTGTGGGGTATAGGATGGAGCCATTTTCCTCTTTTCTTTCTGCAAAATCCGCCACCGGACTTCATCGAGCTTCCGACCCATGCCCACAACCTGGTATTGTCGTTGCTTGCCGAGGGAGGGATTACCTTGCTGGTGGCCTTTTTGCTTCTGAATGTGGGGGTGCTCTACCGATTGGTAGCAGGTCGAAGCTGGCCGGTAGTAGCCTTATGGGTTTTAGCCTTGGGGCTAAATATTCTCGACTATAGCTATTTTTATGCGGGGGTGTTTGGCACGCTGTGGATTGCAGTAGGTTGGGCACTGGGGCATGTACAATACCGATGTGAGTGAAGCAACTTCTTCTTCTGACGAGATTTCCCTGCGCGACCTGTACCTGATCCTCAAGCGCCGCAGCCGGCTTATCGTCGGTGTGACCTTGGGGCTGGCCTTGCTTACCCTGGCCTTTAGCCTGCTCTGGCCTAAAACCTACACCAGTCAGGTGGTAGTGAGCCTGAGTCTGGCCAACCAGTCCAACCAGGGCCTGCTAAACAACCTGCCTTCCCTTCCGGGGCTGGCCCAGGGGTTTGTGGACTTGCAGCAGACCAAGCTGCTAGCCAACCAGCTTGGCGTGGATGACCCCACGCGCTTCTATAAGGCCCGCTTCGACGAGAAGCGGGGATTACTTTTCCTCACCGCAGAAGGGGGCACTGCTGCTGAGGCCAACGAGCGTGCCGAGCGGATTCTCGAGGTGGCGCGAAAGTATCTCGAGCGCAACCTGCTCGAGGGCGCCCAGGCCAACCTGCGGGCGGCCCTGGCCCAGACCCGGCTCGACCTCCAGGCCGCCCAGGACGCGCTCAAGAGCATCCAGGCCCAGCTCGCCCAGGCGCCAGACAAGGTGGTCTCCAACCCCACCGTGGCCGCGGCCCTCGAGGCCCGGGGTAACGACCCCCAGACCGCCCGGGCGACCAACCCCGCCTACACCAGCCTGAGCCTCGATGAGTCGCGGTTGCGTTCGCAGATTGCCCAGCTCGAGGCCCGCATCAACACTCTCAACGACTTATTGATGCAGCCCCAATCAACCAGCCAACTGGTGAATCAGACTTTGTTGGTGCAGGTTCTGGTGCCCCCGGCTGAGCCGTTGCGCCCCAGTTTCCCCAGGCCAGCGCTCTTTACCGTCGTTGCTGGTGTGCTGGGGCTTCTGATGGGCGTGTTGTGGGCCTTCATCGCCGAGGCCGTCCGGTCGCCCGATTCTGAAGGTGGTTCGCCCTGATCTCTACCGAGCCGGCGACCGGGGGGCTGGGTCGAAAAAAAGCCTGCGGTTCTCGGGCCAGAGCAGCCAGATGAGCCCGAGCAACGGCTGGATGAGGGGCAGGAAGCCGTAGTCGATGCCAAAGTCGTGCCAGACGGTGCGGCCTATCACCTCTGGCATGAGCAGGCTTAGGGTGCCCACCAGCAAAACCCCTGCCATCTCGAAGCTCAGGGCACCGACTGAAACCCACCAGGCCCAGGGTTTTCGTATAACAAAAGCAACGGTGGCTACCAGATAGACCGTCGCCGCGATGGCTGAGAGGATAGGGGGTAGGTAGTCGGTCACACCGGGCTTGAAGAATAGCTGGTAGATTGAGCGAGCTCCAGCGGAAAGCGCCAGCAAAGGGTAGGAAACTGCCAGGATCTGGCCGATGGCCCGAATTACAGGGGGTGTGAAGAACCTACGCATTGCTCCAGTTTACCTTGAGCACCAGGGCATGCGCTGGAGAACGGGCTTGTTGAGAATGAATACCATTTCTAACTACATAAATCCGACTGGAATACTTGACATTTTGCCCGCTCGTTCATAGACTCACCCTCGAGCCGAAGACGGCTTAAATAACTGCAGGAGGAGTACAGTGCGTAAAAAAGCTGTTCTTGTAACCGCCCTTCTAACCTTGCTAGGTTTGGCGCAGGCTCAGCAGCAAAGCCTTACTGTTTACACGGGCCGTGGACAGGGGTTGGTGGAGCCGTTGGTAAAACAGTTCGAAGCCGAGACCGGTATTAAGGTCAATGTGCGCTATGGGCGCGATGCCGAGATTCTGGCTGCGCTACAGGAAGAGGGCAGCCGCAGTCCGGCCGATATTTTCTGGGCCAACACGGCGGGTGCGCTGGGCGTGGCTTCTGAGCGAGGGTTGCTGGTGCGCCTGGGTGATACCATCACGCGCACGCCGGCCTATTTTGTGCCGGCCAGCCGCCTGTGGGTGCCTCTGACCGTTCGTTTGCGGGTGCTGGCCTATGAACCCAGCCGGGTCAAGCCCGAAGACCTGCCCAAAAGCATTATGGATCTGCCTAAGCTGACCCAGTACAAAGGGCGCATTGGCTGGACGCCGACCTACAGCAGCTTCCAGGACATGATTGCGGCTATGGTGGCACAGCATGGTGAGGCCCGCACTCGGCAGTGGATAGCCGATATGAAGGCCCTCGAGCCCAAAGCCTACGCCTCCAACCCAGCCATGATGGAAGCCATCCGGGCTGGTGAGATCGACCTGGGCACGACCAACCACTACTACATTCAGCGCGTCGCCCGGGCGGGGCAGCGTATTGCCACCTACTACTTTGCCGATGGGGATGTGGGCGGCCTGGCCCTGGTGACCGGGGCTGGCATTCTCAAAACCAGCAAAAACCCAGCGGCGGCCAACCGTTTCTTGCTGTGGTTGCTTTCGCCCAAGGGTCAGCAGTTCTTTGCTAGCGAGATCATCGAGTATCCGGTGACCCAGGGGGTTGTGCTCAGCTCGAGCCTGCTGCCCATCAACCAGGCAGTGGCCAAGAGCCCCAAAGTGGATTTTGAGAAGCTCCCCCTCGATACTGCGCTCAGGCTGCTGCGTGAGGCCGGTTTGCTCTAAAGCCTCCTAGCTCTCAAACCGTTCAGGGGTCAGCCGATACGTCACGTGTCGGCTGATTACTTTTGAGGGTCGCGGGTACATTTATCCCCGTGGGGGTTTTGTCATACTATTTAGAGGTTATGCGATCGCCCCTTGATCCTCTGCGACCCCTCTGGCTTTCCCTTGGGTTTTTCTTTGCCGGTCTGGGTTTTGTCGGCACGGTGGTGCCTGGGATGCCCTCGACGGTTTTTTTTATTCTGGCCGCGTATTTTTTCTCTAGAAGCAGCCAGCGCTTTCTCAACTGGATACTCAACCTGCCCAAGGTAGGGCCCATCGTGCGGGACTACCGCAATGGCCTGGGGATGTCACGCCGGGCCAAGATATTTGCGCTTTGCATGTTGAGTTTTTTTGCCCTAACCAGCGCCATCTTCTTTATCCCGGTTTTCTGGGTTAAGGTGCTGGTCTTGCTGGTGGGGGTGGTGGGCTTCTGGTTTATTCATAGCCGCATTCCGACCAAGGAGATTGTGCTGGCCCGCCGCCAGCTTGAGGTTAAGTAGGTACGTCTAAAGCAAGAAGTTGTGCGACCTCCAGAACGGAGGCCGCACATCCAGGCGCGGGAAACGGGCTACTTGATTAGGGCAAATGGGCGCCCGATGACTGTGACCTGGGCAGTGGTGAGATTGAAGCGGCCACCGTTGCTGTTGACTTCTACCCGGATGGCGATTCGGAACGAGCCCGACTTGATGATGTTAAACGCCGCGCTGTTATCGGTGGCACTGAGATTAACCGAGGTGGCGATCGACTGACTTTGCCCGGCGGCGACGTTGAAGCTGTTGCTGCCCAGACCCACATCCCCGCCCGAGTTGTCGTTGAGGTTGTTGTCGCTTTCCGGAGCCAGACGGATTTCGTAGCTTCCGGTCATAGGGATGCTTCCGTTGTTGACAAGGCTGCCTTGGATGGTTAGCTGGCCGCGCTCGAGGATGTCCAGGCTAATCGGTAGGGGTACTAGCTGACCCTCGAGGTTGGGGTACACTGTCGGGTAGTAACCGCTGGGAATGTTCAGGCTGCGCTGGTTCTGTGGGATAAAGCTGAGGATATCAAACTTGAAGTTGTAGCGGGTGCTGGCGCTGCACCCGGTCAGGAGCAGAAGCAGTAGAGCGAAGGCGATTCTGGGCATGGTCTACCTCAAAAGTTAAAGCCAAGGCTCAGGGCGATGCCGAAGACGGTGTGGCCTACGATGGGGGCGCGGTGGGTGGTCAGGGCGGTGTCCAGGCTGAACCCGGGGGCCACAAAGCCAGCGCCCAGTCCAAAGCGGAAGCCATTGTCGAAGCCCAGTCCAGCGCGGAAGCGGGCCGGGCCCAGGCTGTACTCGCCGCCGATACGGCCGAACAGACTACCCTCGTAGCCCAGGTCTCCTCCTACCAGCAGCGTACCGGTCTCGAGGGGTACCTGGGTGGCCGCGTTCAGGTAGAAGGCCGGCACGAAGCCGAAGCTGCTGCGTTCACTGGGGGTTGAGGTGGGGCTTGCGGATGAGCCGTTCCACTGCAATTCGGTGCCGCTCCAGCGGGCAAAGCCCAGTGCGTTGCGGATGCCCAGCCCCACCGTGGTGCCCTGGGCTTCCATCACCACACCCAGATCGGCCCGGGCTCCAAAGCCGTTGCCGTTGCCGGGGATGGTGTAAAAGGCGGTGCCCCTGTACACCGGTGGCTGGTTGGGGTCAATCTGTCCCTGGGCGTCGGTTTGCACCCCAATGCTAAAGTTGCCCTCGAGGTAGGTCAGCCCATAAAAAGCCTCACCCCGCGCCCCCACATACACCTTGGTGAGACCCACCTCGGGGATGGGTAGATCGGGTAGCTGGGAGGCATAGCCAAACCCCAGGCTGAGGCCGGCCTGGGCGCTGGCATTGGTAATCACGGCATACTCGGTGTTGGGCTGAAGCTGGCTGCCTTGCAAGGCCTGCCGCAGGCTGGCGTTGGGCGAGAGACTCAGGCCGAAGCCCCCGGCATACGCGCCGAAATCCAGGTAGAGGTTGTTCTCCAGGGCCAGCGGCACCCGAAAAAGCGGGGCCGGCGTGAGGGCTTTGGTGCTGCTGATGGAGGTTTGGCTTCCCAGCCCCAGGTCGTGCAGGATGCGGTTGCCCTGGTAATCGGTGACCTGGATGCCGTTGGCCGCTACATTGATCTGGATTTCGGGATAACCGGTATCGGGGTTGATAAAGGTCCTCGAGGAGGCGGGGTTGATCAGAAACTCGTTCAGATGGGTGAGCTGATCGTAAAAAGTCAGCAGGTCAAAGGGGCTGTTCTCGTTGGTAAGGTTGGAAAGGCCCGAGAGGGCAGGCAGCGGGCTGCTTTCGGGCCGCAACAACAGGCCCAGAAGTCCCACTGGTAACCGGAAGCCCTGATCGCTGCCATACCGCCCGGCGGGATAGGCGGCGTAGGCAGGGTTGAGGTACGCGGCCTCGGGGCCGGGCAAGACCAGGCCGGCCATACCCAGGCTGCGCACGCCTTGCGACCAGGAAAAACCGCACATCAAGATAAAGACCATGACGCCGACTAGACGATTCATAGCAGAAGTCATTGTAGAGCGCGTGGGCTTTCAGTCTGGTTCATATTTGCACCCTAGCTAACCGGCTGGCCTGGGGCCAGCGGCTGATAGAAGCAGTGTGTAAGGGCAATAGCCAGGGCATCGGCCAGGTGGGTGGGTTTGGGCAAGCTCTTTAGGCCCAGCAGGGCTCGTACCATGTAGGCCACCTGGTGCTTGTCGGCCTGGCCAGTTCCCACCAGGGCTTGTTTGACCTTGGGGGGGCCATAGCCATAGACCGGAATTTCGAGCTGATCGGCCACCAAAAACACCGCTCCCATGGCCCAGCCCACCTTGTAGGCCAGCTCATTTTGCCGGTAAAAGAACTGCTCTTCTACCGCAATGGCCTGGGGGCGGTAGGTGGCAGCCACCTGGTAGACCGCCCGATAAAGCTTGCCCACCCGCTCGGGCGCTGTTTCACCGTGGGTGGTTTTGACCACCTCGGCGTGCAGCATCCGGGTTTGTTTTCCGGCCTGCTCTACCACACCGATCCCCAGGTTGGTGATGCCAGGGTCAATGCCTAAGACGATCATTGGGCGTGGAGGCTTGGGAATCGGTTTTACAGACTAGTTGCCCCGCTTGGGTGGGTAGTCGCCATCGCCATAGCGTATGAATGCAGGGATGTCGAAGTTGCTGATGTCCACATTGCTGGTGGGAAAGTCGATGAGGGGGCGCCCGCCGGGCTTGGCGACCACGGCGCTTTCGTTAAAACCCGCGGCGATCAGAATGACGCGCATCTCGTCCTGGGCCCGGTTATCGTAGGTCAGACCGTACAGCACGTCCACGTCCTCCACGCCGGTGGCTTCCCGAATCTGCTCGACCACGCTGCTGGCCTCCATCAGCGAGATATCTTCATCGCCCACCACGTTGACAAGCAGTTTACGAGCCCCCTCCACCGAGCGGTCGAGCAAAGGGCTCTGGATGGCCGACTGGGCGGCTTCCTGTACCTTGTTTTCACCCCGGCCGGCCCCGATGCCCATCAAGACCTGGCCGGCCCCGGTGAGCAGGGTGCGCACGTCGGCAAAGTCGAGGTTGATCTGGCCGGGCAGGTTGATGACGTCGGTGATACCCTTGACCCCGTGGTAGAGCACCCGGTCGGCGATCATGAAGGCATCCTTGGCCGAGACCTTTTTGTCCAGTGCACCCAGCAGGCGGTCGTTGGAGATGACCACCATGGCATCGACCTGTTCGCGCAGGCGTTTGATGCCCTCCTCGGCCGCCCGCAGGCGGCGGGGGCCCTCCCAGGAGAATGGGCGGGTCACCACCCCCACAGTAAGGGCGCCCAGGTTTTTAGCGATTTGTGCGACCACAGGGGCGCTGCCGGTACCGGTGCCACCGCCCATCCCGGCGGTAATGAAGACCATATCGGCGCCCTCGAGGTACTCGCTAATCAGCTCTTCGGCTTCCTGGGCTGCTTTTTCACCAATTTCTGGGTTGGCCCCGGCCCCCAGCCCCCTTGTGAGCTTGTCACCCAACTGGATGCGTACCTCGGCCAGACTGTTGGCCAGAACCTGTGCATCGGTGTTGGCTGCGATGAACTCAACGCCGGTAAGGCCCGATTCGATCATGCGGTTGACCGCATTGTTGCCTGCGCCGCCAAGCCCGATCACTTTAATCTGCACGTCACCCATAATCTCTCCTGGTTTATTGCACTAGATTACCGCACCAACACGAAAATAACTAAAAGAAGTTCTTGAACATCCCTTTAATGCGCTCCCAGAGGCCGCTGGCTGCGTTGCTCGCGTTCTCGCTGTTCAGCAGGGGTTTGCTGGCCTGGCCGGCCTTGCTGCGGCTGGGCCGGTGGCTGCGGACAGGGTGGGATTGAGCGGCCAGGCTGGCGGCGTGGCGCACCAGGCCCACGGCGGTGGCGTGGGTAGGGGAGGCCACCACGTCGGTAAGGCCCTGCACACCGATGGGCTTGCCTAGCCGCACCGGCAGGTTGAACTGCTTGCGGGCCAGCTCCTCCAGGCCGCGTACCATGCTGGTGCCGCCGGTCAGGATGACCTTGCCCACGGTGATTTCCAGGGGACCCAGGGCTTCATCCACGCTTTGACGGGCCAGGTGCAGAATTTCCCGCAGGCGGGGCCGGATGATGCGGGCCAGGTCGGGGGCCTGGTAAGAGATCTGGGCGGTGCCCTCTTGGCTCACCTCGAGCACCAGCTCGGGATCGGCGAGCTCAGGCAGGGCGGCGCCGTATTTTTTAGCCACCCGCTCGGCTTCCTCCACCGGGATTTGCAGCAGCTTGGCGATATCCTGTGAGACATGGTCGCCCCCCAGCGGAATGACGGCCGAGTGGGCCAGCCGGCCCTGGCGGAAGACCGCCACATCGGTGGTGCCGCCGCCGATATCCACCAGCATGATGGTCATGGAGAGCTCCTCGGGCGAGAGCACCGCCAGCCCCGAGGCGTAGGCCTGCAAGACCATGCCCTGGAGATCGAGGCCGGCGTCCTCGACGGCCCTGCGCAGGTTGGTGAGCGGGCCTTTGCTACCGGCTACCAGGTGAACGTCGACCTCCAGCCGCACCCCAGCCATGCCGATGGGATCGCGGATGCCCTCCTGGCCGTCCACCCGGAACTCCAGTGGAAGGGCGTGGATTAGCTCGAAATCACCCTCGAAGGGGTAGGCCTTGGCCTGTTCGATGGCCCGCTCTACGTCGGTGGCGGTGATCTGCTGGCCCCGCCGGATGGCGGCCAGGCCATGGCTGGTTACGCTGCGCACGTGGGCCCCGGCCACCCCCACCCAGACCTGTTCGGCCTTGACCCCGGCCACCCGTTCGGCCTGGAAGATGGCCTGGCGGATGGACTCGGTGGTGCGCTCGAGGTTGGTTACCACGCCGCGGCGGAGCCCATGGGAGGGCACCGTGCCCTCCCCGATAATGTCGAGGATGCCATCCGCGGACAGTTCACCGATGACTGCTGTTACTTTGGTGGTTCCAACGTCTAGGCCTACGAGAATCATCGGCGAGCACTCACCCCCCAAGAATACACATATATACGGCCGTTTGACCACGCGGCGGGGTGCGCAAGAACCGCGCTTGCGTCACTTTTGCCTATTCTGCTGAGTTTAGCCCAATCTTGCAACTCTTTGACGTTCTTACCCCAAACATTAAGCCCATCGGCCAAGATCTGATAACCGCCCACATCGTAGCGGATGTGCTTTGCGTTGGGGAACGCCTGTACCAGGAGCAGCAGATCGTCAATGGGCACATCACCCCGCCCCTCAATCACCGGGGTCTGGGCCGGTGGATTGGGCAGCAGAACGCCATCTGCACTCAGGCCCATTCGGGTTTTACCGAGTAGAAGGTTGGCTATCGAGGTGCGTTCTTGTAACACGATGCGTATTTGCCCGGGCGCGGGGCGCTCGAGGGTGGCCGAACGCACCCAGGGGTTGTCCAGCAGGGGCTTTAGCCTGTAAGGCCAGGCCCACAGCCACGGCGCACCGGGCTCGAGGCCGGTGATCTGCTGAACCTGGGTGGGGGAGAGCTGTCGGTGGCCGACCACCTCGACCCGTTCGATGGGCAGCACCACCAGCGAACCCACCCCCAGGGAGGCCAGCAGCAGGGTTAGAAGCCCGGCCCGGATCACGCCAACCTCCCTTCTGGAAACATACCTGTCCTCATCGGCTCACCTCTGTCTCAGCAGGTGCGATCTCACCCCAGATTTCCCACTCCACCTCGAGGGGCAGGACGGCCTGTACTTTGCGGATCAGGGCGTACATCTCGGCGGCGGTGGCCCCACCCAGGTTGACCAGGAAGTTGCCGTGCTCGAGGCTGATCATGGCCCGGCCTATGGTGGTGCCTTTGAGGCCGTTTGCATCAATCAAGCGGCCCGCCGAGTCGCCGGGGGGGTTTTTGAAGGCGCAGCCCGCGCTCTTCTTTTTGGGCTGGCCCTTGCGGGCGGCGTCCACCAGGGCGATTTTGGCCCGTACGGCCTCTTCGGTGGAAGGGGTCAGGCGCAGCTTGACGCGGGTGACGATGCTGCCTTCGGGGAGCTCGGAATGCCGGTAGCGGAAGCCCAGCTCCGAAGGGCGGTACACATGCAGGCCGCCATCGTGGTACAGCTCGACAAGCTCGAGGGCGTCGGCCATCTCGCCGAAGCGGGTACCGGCGTTCATCTTGACCGCGCCGCCCACCTGGGCCGGCACCCCGTGCAGGCCCTCGAGGCCGCTCAGACCCAGCCGGGCCGCGGCCTGCAAGAGGCTGGGCACCAGGACGCCCGCCCCCACCCAGCCCGAGAGGTCGGGGCGCCATTCGGCGAACTCCCCCGAGAGCCGGATGACCCGTTCTGGAACACCCGCGTCCGAGACCAGCAGGTTGGAGCCGTTGCCCAGCACCCGGTAGGGGGCCTGGGTGGCCGTTTTGAGATCACGCAGCGTCTCTACCGTCCAGACCTCAGCCTCCCCCCCCACCCCGATGGTGGTGAGCTTGGCGAGTGGCAGGCGCGCAATTTTCATAATTCCTACCTCAGATTGGTGGCCTTTCCCAAACCCCTCACACGGCCTCCTTTTCGGTCACCAGCAGCCGCCCCAGCCTGAAGACGTTGCCGGCCCCGATGGTCAGAATCAGCTCACCCGGTGCGGCGCTCTGGCGCAGGTAGTCGAGGGCGCTTTCCCAGCTCTGATAGGAAGCCCGGCGGCCCTTGGCGCGGAGGTGCTCGAGTATGCGCTGGGCAATCTGGGCGCTGGTGAGCTGGAGGGGGGCTTCCCCGGCGGCGTAGACATCGAGGAGCAGGGTCTCGTCGGCTTGCTCGAGGGCCTGGGCGTACAGGGGCCATTCCTGCTCACTGCGGCCATAGCGGTGGGGTTGGAAGACCGCCCGCACCCGCAGGCCGGTGTTGCGGGCGGCTTTGAGCAGGGCGAACAGTTTGGTGGCGTTGTGGGCGTAGTCGTCCACGATCAGGGCCCCGTTGAGTTCGCCAATCTTCTCAAAACGACGGCTGGCCCCGGTGTACTGGTAGAGGCCCTGCTGGATGGCCTCGAAGGGTATCCCGGCCACCAGGGCTGCGGTGGAGGCGGCCAGGGCGTTGGTGATGTTGTGTTCGCCGGGGACTTGCAGGTGCACCGGGCCCAGCACCTGACCCTGCCAGACCAGCTCGAAGCGGCTGCCGAAGGGCTCGAGGGCAATTTCTTTAGCGTGGCAGTCGCCTGTCAAAAGCCCGAAGCTGCTGCGGGGGCGGCCCTGGGTGAGCGCGTCCAGCAACTGCCAGCGGGGCTCGCCGTTGTAGATGACGTGCTTGGCCCGACCAGCGAAGGAACCCACGGCCTTCTGCAGGGCCTCGAAGGAGGTGTGGTAGTTGGGGCGGGCCTGCCCATCGGGCGAGACATGGTCGGCCTCGAGGTTCGTCAGCACCGCCACGTCCAGCTCCAAAAAACGGAACAAGGGGTCGGACTCGTCCACCTCGGCAATCCGATACCGGCCCGAGCCCACCTTGGCGCTGCCACCGATCAGGCCCAGCTCGGCCCCCAGCAGCACGGTGGGGTCGGTCTGAGCGGCGATAAAAATGCTAGCCAGCATCGAGGTGGTGGTGGTTTTGCCGTGCGAGCCGGTGACGCCCAGGCTGAAGCCACCGCGCAAAATCTCGGCTACCACCTGGATCCGCCGCCAGACCGGGATGCCCAGGGTGTGGGCGGTGACCAGCTCGGGCTCGCTGTCCTTGATGGCGGTGGAGGCCACCAGCACGTCCACGGCGTGCAGGTGTTCGGGGCTGTGGCCCTGGTAGACCCGGATGCCCTCGCGCTCGAGCTGCCGGGTCAGGTCGGAGGGCTGGCTGTCGCAGCCGCTCACCAGATGCCCGTCCTTGCGCAGGATGCGGGCCAGCCCGCTCATGCTTATTCCCCCAATGCCCATCAGGTGATAATGCTTCACGCTACCTCCAAGACAATCCGGGCCAGCCGTTCGGCGGCTCCGGCTGGCGACAACCCCTTGAGTCTATCGCGGATGTGGGCCCGCGTGGAGGGGTCGAGCAAAGCATTAAGCTCGGCCTCGAACTGATCCCAGGAGTGAAGCAGCCGGGCCGCGCCCCGCTCGGCATAAAAGCCCAGGTTGGCCCATTGCGCCCCCCCGTCCAGGTGGCGTGGCAGCGGTACGCCCAGCACCGGTACCTGGTGGAAGGCCGCTTCCGATAAGGTGCCAGCCCCCCCGCGGGTGATGGCAAAATCGGCGGCGCTCCAGGCCAGCGCGCTATCCACATAGCCGCGCACAAAGTAGTGCGCCCGCTCCCGGGCCTTGAGCTCGCCCTCCCAACGCACCCCGCACTGGTGCAGAACCTGCCACGCGCCCAGGAGGGGATAGAGCCGCTGGGGCAGTTGTTCGTTGAGCTCCTTGCTGCCCTGGCTGCCGCCAAGAATCAGGATGGTGGGGCGTGTGGGATCTAGCCCCAGGGCGGCTCGAGCCTCGGCCGGGCTGTGTTTTTCCTCGCGCACCGGGTATCCCACCACCTGGCTTTTGGCGGCCAGCCGGGGCTCCAGTGGTATGGGCGTGGAGAGGGTGACCCGCCGGGCCAGCCGGGCCAGGATGCGGTTGGCCAGTCCCAGCCTGGCGTTTTGCTCGTGAATTACCATGGGAATGCCCAGCAGTGCGGCCACGAAAGCCACCGGAAAGCCCGCGTAACCGCCCATAGAGAGCACCGCCCGGGGCCGCAGCTCCCGCACCACCCGCCGGGCCTGCCAAAGGCCCCGCAGCACCTTCACCCCCTCACCCGGACGCAGCGCCTCGCGCGAGAGTTTGCCGGCCGGGATGAGCCGATACGGCAGCCTGGATTCCGGGAGCACCCGCTCCTCGAGGCCCCCCAGGGCCCCCACATAGGTCACCGGCTCGCCGGCGGCCAGCAGGGCCCGCGCCGCCGCCAGCCCCGGATAGAGATGGCCGCCGGTGCCGCCGCCGGTAACGATCACCATGCGCCTCCTCGAGTGGGTGGTACAGAGGGCTTGTGCAACCTCATGGGTGCGCCTCCTGTTTGCGAGTCTTGCTTTGTCCGGCAAAGGCTTCCCTCGAGAGGGCCTGCAAGAGCCCCATAGCCACCCCGGCCATCAGCATGGAGTTGCCGCCCATGCTGACCATGGGCAGCGGCGAGCCACCGATGGGTACTGTGCCGATCACGGCGGCGATGTTGAGGGCGGCTTGCAACACCAGGTACAGCGTCAGACCCAGGGCCAGCACGCTTTGGGCGCCTTCTAGGTTGGCGGCGATTTGCAGCCCTCGAGCCAGAATGAGCCACCAGGCCAGCAAAACCATAAAGCCCGCCAGCCACCCCCCCGACCAGATGATTGAGGCCAGGATAAAGTCGTTGTGGGACTCCGGCAGGTTGGGCATGCGCGAACCCACCCCCTGCCCAAACGGCCCGGCGTTGACGATGATTTTGTGGGCCTGGGTGATTTGGTATAGCGGCCCCCGGATGACCTCTGGGCTCAGCTCGTCAACCCGCCCGCTGATGTAGGTGCTCCAGCCCTCGAAACGGTCGCGCACCTTCTCGAAGCGGTGCAGGTACAGCCCCGAGACCGAGAGCGCCAGCACCCAGGCCGCCAGCCCAATGGCCAGCAAACGCCGCCAGGGCACCCCGATGACGATCAGCAAGAAGCCTGATAGGAGCAACACGAACAGGCCGGTGTCCAGGTCGGGGGAAGCGATGATCAGCCCGGCCGCCAGGCTGATGGCCAGGATGGGGCCGATGATGGGGTAGTCGGTGGGTTTGTTGTGGAAAAAGGCAGCCAGGTAGAGCACCACCGCCAGCTTGGCCAGCTCCGAGGCCTGGATGTTGAACGAGGTGAAGGGTAGGTCGATAAAGCGACGCTCGCTGCCCGGCCCAAAACCTACCAGCAGGTTGGCGAGCAAAAGCCCCAGCGATAGCAGAAAGATGGGCCGAGCCGTCTGGAGGGCCCACTGGGGGCGCAGGCGCGAGACCAGTAGCATCAGGGCCAGCGAGAGGGCGATGTTGCGCAGGTTCTCCAGGCTGTGCTGCTCAGGGGCGGCCCGCATCCAGTCGGAGGTGGCCACCCCCAGGGCCGAGAGGGCAAACAGCAGGAGCTGGGCCAGAAGCAGGATGCTATCCATGGCTTCCTCCCAGCTCCATGACCACTTCCCGGAATACCTTGGAGCGCTCCTTGTAGTCTTTGAACTGGTCGAAGGAGGTGGCCAGGGGGGCCAGCAGCACGCTGCCGGTAGTGAGCCGCCGGCGGGCCTCGAGCACCGCTTCGCGCAGGGCTTTGCGCCCGTCGGGCTCGCTGATCTCCACCACCTCCACCCGGCCCCGAAACGGCGCGGCCAGGCGGGGGCCATCCCGACCCACCGCCAGAATCAGCCGCACCTTGCGCTCCACCACCCCCAGGAGCTCGGCGGCCGGTGCGCCCTTGTCCACACCCCCCAGAATCCAGGCCACCGGCCCGGGGGCCGCTTCCAGGGCCATGCGCACCGAGTCGAGGCGGGTGGCGATGGAGTCGTCGATGAACTGCAAACCGCCCATGCGGGCAAACACCTCGTAGCGGGCCTCGGGCTGGGGGGCGCTGGCCCGGTACGGGGCCAGGCCCTGTGCGCTGGGCTCGACCGCCCAGGTTCGGCCTGGCTGCTCGCGCTGGACGATCTGGGCATAGGCCAGGGCTGCTTGCAGGGCGGCGTTCAGATTGGTTTCGCGGGGGCTATTGGCCGGCTCAAAGGGGTAGCGACGGGCTGGGCTTCCCTCGATGCCTGCCAGAATTCTGGGGTCTTTGGCGTTGTAGACCAGGGCATCCTCGGCGGTGAGGTTCTTGATCAGGTTGAGCTTGGCGGCGTGGTAGGCCTCGAGGCTGCCGTGGCGGTCGAGGTGATCCACGCCCAGCAGTAGGAGTACCGCCACCCTGGGCCGGAAATGCACGACGCGCTCGAGCTGAAAACTGCTCATCTCGGCCGCGACCACCTCGGCGTCGTCCACCACACTGGCCAGGGGGGGATCGATGTTACCCCCTTCAACCGCCTTGAAGCCCAGCGCCCGCAAAAAGTGCCCGGTGAATAGGGTGCAACTGGTCTTGCCGGCGGTGCCGGTGATGCCGATGAGCGGGGTTTGCGAATGCCGGTAGACCAGCTCGGCCTCGCCGATCACCTCGGCCCCTCCCTCCCTGAGCGCGGCCAGCCGGGGGTGCTGGATGGGGACGCCAGGGGCGGCGATTACCTGGTCGTAAAGGCCGGGGGTGGGGTTGGGCTCGAGGGCAAACCCCAGCCTTAGAGCCTGCTCAGCCTCCTCGGGCTTGAGCTTGTCGTCGTAGAAGGCAGCCGAGAGGCCGTGCCGCTGCAGGTAGGCCAACACCCCCAGCCCACTGCGACCGAGCCCGTATACCAGCCGCCTCATCCCATCCCTCCCCACAGGTGCACCGCCAGGGCTGTGCACAATGCGGTGACAACGACAAAGCGAAAGACCACCTTGCTCTCAGGCCAGCCGGACAGTTCGAAGTGGTGGTGCAGCGGACTCATGCGGAAGAAGCGTTTTCCAGTACGGCGGAAATAGCTTACCTGGATGACCACCGAGAGCACCTCCAGTACCGGAATCAGCGCGGCCAGCGGCAGCCACCACAGCTTGCCCTCCAGGATGAAAAGCCCTGCGGTCAGCGCGCCCAGGGCCATGCTGCCGGTATCGCCCATAAACACCGTGGCCTTGGGGGCGTTGTGCCACAAAAAGCCCAGCAGCGCCCCCACCATGGCCTGGGCGATGGGCAGGCCCACGAAGGGCAGCAGTATGACCGTGGTGACGCTGGCCAGCAGCCCGTCCACCCCGTCGGTAAAGTTGAAGGCGTTGCAGGCGGCTATCACCACCAGCGTAAAGATCAGAACATCCAGCACGGGGTAGGGGGTGTACTGCACCTGGCGCGCGGCCCATACGGCGAAGATCAGGCTCATCAGCGCCTGCACCACCAGCTTCTCCCGGGCCCTCAGGGGGCGGCGCAGCGAACCTGCCAGGTCGTCGGCTAAGCCCAGCAGGGCCATGCCCAGCACCAGCAGCCAGAGCCCCGCCCACTTATCGCCGCCCGAGAGGCCGTACACAACCCCCGCCGCCAGCAGAAACGCCACCCCGCCCATGCTGGGGGTGCCCATCTTAGCCAGGTGGCTTTGCGGCCCATCGGCCCGCACCTGCTTGCCAAGCCGCAGCGACTGCATGAGGGTAATCCAAAGCCCCACCAGGAACCAGCTCAGGAGCAGTGCCGCTGCGAGGGTGTTCATGGTACCTCCAAACGGAAAAGGGGTCGGGTGTTTGCCATACCTGCTTGGAGTTCCAACCGGTGCGCGGTATCCAGGTTAAGCTGCAGGGTGCGCAGGCGGCCCGCCTCGAGCGTGTAGAGGTAGGTGCCGTCGGTCTCGAGGCCCTTGTACACCCCGGCTCGGAAGCCCAGTTGAAGCCCCTCCGGGCTTAGCCGGTAAATTCCCTCGGAGGTAAGCACGTAGAGGTCGTCTTGCACCACGGCGGCCTGCACGCCAGCGGGCAAAGGAACCCGCAGGTTATCGGGCAGGCGGAGGGCTTCACGCCCAAAGGCGTACACGTAGCGCTCGCTGGCGGCCAGAAAGCTAAACCGGCCTTCGGCCAGCAGGCGGCGCCCCAGGTAGAGGCCCTGCTGGTCGATCCAGTAGACGCCCTCTTTGGTGTAGAGCGCGTCTTTGGCCTTGTAGGGAAGGGTGCCCAGCCCCGGCACAAAGAGGCGGTCTTCCAGGCCTACCAGCGGGAGCGGTTTGGCCCGCACGAAAGCGGGAACCCCCGGCAACGGCTGGCTCTCCTGGATGAGGCCATCTTGATAGATCAAAAGCTGGAAGGGATAGGCGGCCAGGAGGGTGGAGCCGCTGCGCGCCACCCAGGGGGTGGGACTGGGCAGGGCCAGTTGCAGCGCCCCGGCCCGCACCACCCGGCCTTCCACCACCCCCCCTTCAATCAGGATGGGTGTGCTGGTGGGTGGGGTAACTGGCTGGGGTGCGTAGGCTACCAGCCAGAGGCCACAGGCTGCCAGTCCGGCCCTCATGCCCCCTCCTTTGAATGAACAGCCGCTGCTGGATGCTCCTTGGGCCAGAGCTCTAAAAGGCGCTCGAGGCCCACGCTGCGCGAGGCTTTGAGGTAGACCAGGTCGCCGGGTTGAACTTTGCCAAAAAGCAACTGCACCGCCTCCTCGATGGTTTCTACGGCGGTTCCACCGGCTTCGGCGGCCTGCTGTTTTGCAAACGGGCCGACGAAAACCAGGTTTGGGCTGACGGCAGCAGCCAGGCGGGCGGCCTCGAGGTGGTGCTTTAAGGCTTCCTGGCCCAGCTCGGCCATGCGCCCCAGCACCAGCCACTTGCGGCCAGGCTGCGCCTGTAAAAACGCCATTCCGGCCTTAAACGACAGGGGGTTGGCGTTGTAGGCATCGTGGATAAAGTCGATACCACCCAGCCGCAGGCGCTGCATCCGGCCGGGGGGCAGCCGGAGGGCGGCCAGCCGCTCGATGGTCTGGGCGAGGGGCTTGTCCAGCATCCGGGCGACGGCCAGCGCAGCCAGCGCCCCCATCACCGGCCCCACACCGGGGTAGGGGAGGTGGACAACCTTTCCCTCGAAGCGGAAGCGGGTGGCCTCGAGGCCCATCTCGACCCCTTCGGCGCGGAAGTCGCCGGCTTCGATGCCATAGGTGACCAGGTTGGGTAAGTCCAGCAGCTCAGCGGCCTGCACGCTGGCCAGCCGCAGGGGGCTGACCTGCAACAGCCAGCTTTCCTCCCGAACGACGTTCTCGAGGTTCCCCAGCCCTTCCAGATGCTCCACGCCCAGGCCGGTGAGCACCCCGATATCGGGTCGGGCCAGGTAGGTCAGTTCGGCCATTTCCAGCAGCCGGTCGATGCCCAGCTCCACCACACAGCCTTCGGCCGGCTCCAGGTGGAAAAAGAAGCGCGTGAGGCCGGGGGCGTTGTTAAGATTGCCTTCCGGGGCCGGCCAGGCCAGCCCCTGGGCCAGGCATTCCTTGGTGGTGGTCTTGCCCGAGCTGCCGCCTACCGCCAGCACGCTTCCCCTGAACTGATCCCGCAAGGCCCGCCCAACCGCCAGCAAGGCCCGCTCAGGCCTGGCCACCTGCACCGCACCGGGGTGGTTCAGGTCGCTGACCACGAAAGCGGCGCCGGCTTGCACAGCCTGCTGACCGAACTCGCGCCCATGCGTTCGGGCGCCCGGCAGGGCGAAAAAGGCCACCCCCGGGCCAACCTGGCGGGAGTCCCAGTGCAGGTCGTGGGCCACCGAGGCACCGGGGTGCACCTGGCCGCCGGTCAGACTGGCCACCCATTCAGGGCGGAGTTCCTTAGGAGTGTTGGACGGTACCATAAGCCCATATGAGTGTTTTGCTCAACATACACAAGATGCACATCAATGAACCAGTTTACTGGTATTGGGCGAGGCTTCCAACTGCGGCTGGGGTGGAACGCCCCAGAGCGCGAAGAGCCGGGCCGCAATCTCGCGGTAGATGGGGGCGGCCACCTGGGCTCCGTGGATGCGGCTGCCCTTGGGATGGTACAGCGCGACCACCACGGTCACGCGTGGGGTATCGGAGGGGATGAAGCCGGCGAACAGGGCAGTGTACACACTGCTGCTGTAGCGGCCATTCACCACCACCTGGGCGGTACCGGTTTTGCCGCCCAGGGTGTAGCCGCGGAGCTTGGCGTTCTCGGTTATGCCCTGGGTGAGGGCCTGGCGGATTGCACGGGCCACCTGCGGTCGGAAGACCGCCTTGCTTTGCGAGGTGTTGCCCTCGAACAGGATGGGCTGGCGGTAGACACCATCGGCGGCCAGGGCGTTGTAGGCAGCGGTTAGGTGCAGGGGGGTAATCAGAAAACCCTGCCCAAAGGTGGCATTGGCGTACTCGGCAGGCCCCCAGCGCTGTATAGGGCGCACCTGGGGGGCGGCTATCTGCACCGCAATTGGCGGCTGGTAGGACAACGGTGGAAGAAGCTGGTCATCCAGAAAGTGTAGCTGCTTGAAGAAATCGAATAGGGTCTTGGGTGGAATTCGCTCGGCCAGGGTGGTGATGCCCACATTCGAGGAGTACTTGAGCACCTCGCTCAGGGTGAGGGTCTCGGGGTGCCGTACCACGTCGTTGATCGTCCAGCCAGCCACGCGCCGGCTCATGGGGGCATAGACCTTGGTGTCCAGCCGGGCCACGTTTTCTTCCAGCAGCACGGCAGCGGTCAGGGCTTTGATGGTTGAGCCCGGCTCGAGCGCATACATAAAAGCGTGGTTGCGCCAGGCGATGTCCTTGCGAATATCGCCCCGGGGGGCCGTGGGGTCGAAGGCTGGGCCATTGGCCACCGCTAAAAGTCGGCCGGTCTGGCTTTCCATAACCACCGCCGTACCCCAGTCGGCTTTGGCCGCCTCGAGGCCCTTCCACAAGGCCTGCTCGGCGATGGCCTGCACCTGGGGGTCGATGGTCAGGCGCAGGTTCTGGCCCTGGGCCAGCAGGGGCTCCAGATCGAGCTCGAGGCCCGAAAGCCCCTTGCCCCCGCTGCGCTCGCCAAAACCGACCAACTGGGTTGCTGAGAGTCCCAGTGGATACAGCCGGGTCTCCTGGGGCGTGCTCAGGGCTAGGGGGGTTCCATCGGCGGCCTCCAGACGGCCGCGAACCGCTGGTGCGGCTTGGGCAGTAGGGGGGCGTAGCAGCAGGCTTGGGGCGTTGTGCCACAGGATATAAAAGCCATACCCCAGCCCCAGCATAAAAGCCACTATGGCCAATAGCACCACCCTGCCTCGGTTAAGGGTGGCCTGCTCGTGGGTGCCCAGTTGGTTCAAGGGGTGCTCCTTTCTGGCCGCACCCAGCGGCCCAGACTCATGGGGATAAAGCCGTTGGCCTCGGCCCAGGCCCGCAAGGCCAGGGGGGCGGTGAGCTGGTAGCGCTGCAATAGCAGCCGGGTCTCCTTTTGCTGTAAGTCCGCTTCTTTCTGTTCCAGAGCGGCCAGGTTTGCGTTGAGCTGTTGATTGTAATGCCCCAATGCGGTCAGCCCGGTCAGCAGCAGCAAATACACCATGCCCCACCGCAATACCGTTTTCATGGGTTGCCTCCGTCTATGCGCTCGGCCACGCGCATCTTGGCACTTCGGGCTCGAGGGTTTTCGCGCTGTTCGGCCTCGGAAGGCACAATGGGTTTCTTGGTAAGGGGTTGCAGGACTGCGGATTCCCGCAAGAAATGCTTGACCAGACGGTCCTCCAGCGAGTGAAAGCTGATGATTACCAGCCTTCCACCCTTCCTCAGCACCGCTTCGGCGCTCCGCAAAAGCTGCTCCAGGGCGCCTAGTTCATCGTTGACATAAATCCGCAGGGCCTGGAAGCTTTTGCGGGCCGGGTGGCCGGCTTCCCGAAAACCTGTGGCCCGGCGGATGACCTCGGCCAGTTGGGTGGTGGAGGTGAAGGGGCGGTTCTCTACAATGAAGCGGGCGATGCGGCGCGCACGCGGCTCTTCACCGTATTTGAAAAGAATGTCGGCAATTTCCTCCTCGCTATAGCTATTTACTACCTCGGCGGCGGTCAGGTCGCCCGAGCCCATACGCATGTCCAGCGGGCCCTCGAGCTGGTAGCTAAAGCCGCGCTGGGGGTCGTCGAAATGGAAGCTGGACACCCCCAGATCGGCCAGGATGCCGTCCACCTGGCCGATACCTAGCTTTTGCAGTTGGGGCAGGAGTTCGCTAAAGTTGGCCTCGACCAGGGTTAGGTTGGGCAGGCCCAGCGCTTTGGCCCGCGCGATGGCCTCTGGATCCTGGTCGAAAGCGACCACCCTGCCCCCCCGCTCGAGGATGCCCCGGGTGTGGCCTGCTCCGCCCAGGGTAGCATCCACATAGACCCCACCGGGCCGGATTGCCAGCCAGTCCAGGGCTTCCTGGTAGAGCACCGGGGTATGGTTCATGCTTGGCCCTCCCGGCCACGAGGCAGGCTGGGTTGAGAAATACAGGTGATGGCGCGCATACATGCTTCATCCAATCAGGCCGCGCAGAGCCTCGGGGGTGGTGGGGTTTTCGACAAACTTGGTGATGGTGGCCCACCAGCGGCTCTCGCTCCAGAGCTCGAGGCGGGTAGGGGCGCCGACCACAACGGCCTCGTTGGTATCCTCGAGGCCGGCAAACTTGCGCAGGGGCGGGGGAATGGTTACCCGTGAAGCGCTGTCCATCTGGGTTTTGTGGGCTCCTGAATACAAAAAGCGCACCAGCTCCTGCGCGTCCCGATCAATCAGCGGTACGTTTTGCAGCTGTCGCTCGATGTTGCTCCAGGCCAGCAGGGGGTACATGTAGAGGCAGCCCTCGAGGCCCCGGGTAATCACCACCCCATCCTCGATAAACGAGCGGAAGGGCTGCGGAATCACAACCCTACCTTTGTCATCGAGGCTATACTGGTGTTCACCGAAGGGCATCTCGTGTTCTCCTGTTCTCCTGTGCAGATTCGGTTTTTAGGGCTCGTCTCGCCACGAGCGTTTCCCACCGGAGGTGCTGTTCTGAACCGTAATGTACCACGCAATCCCCACTTTTTACCACTATCTCCCACCTGACTCCCACTTTTTCCCACCTTCGGGGTTCAAATTGGGCGGGTTTCCCACCAAATCCACCCCACCCCCGAAGGCCCCGGGTGTGGGCGTGAAAACATTGTGTAAGACGATAAAAACGCCATCACACCCGGCGCCGGGTATCCTGTATTGCTACGAGATAAGCTTCTGTTACGCGCCACGCTAAATGTCACCAGTTGTTACGCGCCACGCTAAATGTCACCAGTGGAAGAACCGGAATGAAGCGGAATGAAGCGGAAAAATGCCGTATGGAACTGCAAAAAAGTGAGATCGAGGTGGAAGCGCCTGAAAACTGGGGCGCGCCACGCTAAATGTCACTAACGCCCATTTTGCGCCACGCTAAATGTCAAAACGAAACGCGCTATTTTTCACTATGTGGGTATTATGAAAACAATGAGTACAATAAATTTAGCAAAAAACAGAAATGAGAGTCACTAATACAAAAATAAAAAATCAAACGAAGCAGCCCAACACACTAGAATAATGCGATAAACGTGGCAAAAATAAATAAAATAGCATTGCGTGTACTAAGTATATAATGTAGTGCTAGCCACTCCGCCATTTTGTACTAAGTCAAGAAAATTTCTCATAAAGCCACTCCGCCAAAATAGACTAAGTCAAATAAAACCAAATGGCGGAGTGGAAAAAACAACGTCCAGCAGCCTAAAAAGTTATAACCTTATTACTTAAAACGCCACTCCGCCATGACGGAGTGGGTGAAACATACAAAAATAAGCTAAAAAACCTGTGTACAACAGATAAAAATCGTGAAACATAATTTTCCACTCCGCCAAAAGTGAACAATGCTACATTGGCGGAGTGGGTGAAACATCAAAAAGTTGCTTTTTTGCGATAACAAAAGCAACCCGGCGTGAAACATATTGCGTAAAAGTAACCAAAGCCACAGTGAAATAGCTGCACTCATAAATAGGCCAAAACTATCATGAGATTCTAATACGATAAAGGGCAATTATGAGAGAAAAAGATTAAGATTTGACCCCCACCCGGGTCAGGGTGGGGGTTTGAGGTAGCGCTTCTCGAGCCACAGCGCCCGGCGCACCTGGCTGCGCAGCTCGTCTATGTCCTGGCTGGCTGGCTGGTGCAACCAGTATTCGACCAGGGCGGCGTACTGCTCGAGGGGACTCGGGGCCTCATCTACGATCAGCCCCTGATCGGAAAACCCAGCTTCTCCATGACGGCCTCGACCACCTCGGTGGCATAGCCCGGCTTGTCGGAAAGCAGGGCCTCCCACTCGGCCCGCTGCGCGGGCTCGATGATGGCCAGGGTGAAAAACGCGGTGGCCTGGGTGGGGCTTTTGCGGGTGCGGGCCACCAGGGCGTCGATCTGGGCGGTGGTGGGTTTCTGGAAGGCAAACTTCCTGCCCTCCGGGGTCTCAAAAACGTGATAGGCGTTGGATTTGTCGGCCATTTATCTCACTCCACCAGGGCGTCCTGGTCGTTGGACTTCAGGCTCAGGTACTGGAAGCTCAGGGTAACGGTCAGTTCGTCGCCGTCTTCTTCGATGTTGTCGAAGCTGCGCTCGGTAAAGATGCAGTCCTGCAGTACGTCGGTCTTGGGGTTCCCATCCCCCTTGTCGTAGCTGACCACGATCTCGAAGGGGTCGATGTTGTACAGGCCCTTCTGCTGGATTTCGGAATCCTCCAGCATGCGGTCATACTCCTCCCGCAGCAAGACCACCTGCCCATCCTTGCCGCTGTAGCGCTTCAGGCGGTATCCGCGCGGGCGCAATCCCTTGCCGTACACCTTTTCGGCCCCTCGCTCGTCGCCGTAACTGATGGACTTCACATCCACCAGGGTGCGGCCCTTCAGGTTGAGGGTGATGTGTTCCCAGTCGTAGTATCTGCCGTTAATCACGATTCACCTCCTAGGCCGCCAGAAAGGGGTTCTCGAAGCCGATGTCCAGGGTGATCTCCCGCAGATAGCCCAGCGGGACGATGCGCACCTGCACCCGCAGGGACGAGCTGGCCAGGATGTCCTGGCCGGGGGGAATGATGACCCGGCCCCGCACGATCTCGCCCTTGCTCTGCATGATGCGCAAGGGGGTATTGGCGCGGGCCACCAGGGTAGCCAGGGAGGCATTGAGATCGAGCGGATCCACCCCCTGCTGCACGAAATCGAGCAGGGCCTGGCGCACCTGGGTGGTGGCCTTGTTCATCACCCGCCGGTTGGGCACGATCTTGTAGTCGCTGGTGGGGGCGGCGGCCATTCGGTCGTCCACCACGAACCAGCCGTCCCGGCCAATCAACTTATAGATGGTGGTGAAGCCAGCATTGTCCAGGGCCAGGGCGTGGGCGTTGTTGAAGCTGGTGGCCTTGCCGTACTGGCCCGTGGTGAAGGGTGCGGGCACCACCAGCCCCGCCAGGGGGCCCTGCTGCACCCAGGAGGTTTTGATGTGCACGGGGTTGCGGCTGCTGCGGGCAGCGATCCGCGAGGCCAGACTCTGCACCTCGAGGCGACCGCTCAGGGTATCCACCACCTCGCCCCAGGCGGCCACGATCTGCACATGCTTGGAGGCGAAGCTGGCCTTTTCCGCCAGCCGGGCGTTGACCCAGGCATCTGCATCGCTGCCCGGAGGAACGGTTTCGGCCACGAAGTAGATGTAACGGAATTGGTTTTCCGCCTCCAGGGCCAGCGCATCCAGGGCCGCCCACATGGCGGCGTCGCTGGGCTGGGCCAGCTGGATGTACTCGTAGAGCAGGGCCGAGCCGAGCGCGGCCCGGATGGCGGTCTGGGCCGCCGATACGCTACACCTGGGCGCTGTCACCGCAAACTTGTAAACATCGCCCAGCACGTAGCTGCCCGCCGCGAAGTTGAGGGTCAGGCCGGTGCCGGGGATGACGTAGGTGGCCGCGGTGGCGATCTCCAGGCTGAGGCTGTCGCCCCCGTCCAGGCTGTACACGAACGCCGATGTGCCCAGTGCCCCGGCGCGGGTGATCCGCACCTGCAAATCGTAGGCATCCAGCGGGCTGCCCGTGATGGTGACCGCAGGGCTGGCGGGGTTGCCCGCGTCGGGGGTCACGGTGCCAGCCACATCCGCGCTGGCCCGCACCGCGTAGACCTGGCCCCCGCCATAGGCGAGCTGGTCGGCCACCGCCCGCGCCAGCGGGCCCGTGCCCAGGGTGGAGGGCACCGCGCCCAGGTCGGAAAGGCCAATCACCTGGTTGAGGGGCCCCGCGCTGGAAACCCCCACCACCACCCGAGCCCCATCCCCGGACGGGGCCACTGCGCCCAGGCCGCCATCCTGAATAATCGGATAAACACCCGGCAGGCTCATCTACTTCCTCCATCGGTGGGGCCTTTCAAAAAGCGCTCCACCGCCTTCAAAAACACCTCTTCTTTGACCCGAAACCCGATGGGCCAGCGCTCGCGCACCCGCACACCGGCCAGGGCCCAGGCCTCCACGCCGTGCTGAGCTGCCAGCTCCTCCACCGTGGGCAGCTCCAGCGGTTCTTTATCCTTCTCACTCGCCACTTGCGCCTCCTTCAATTTCGCGCTCGATCTCGACCGTGATCGGGGTCCAGGCGTTGTCGCGGTAGATGCCGATTTCGACCGGGATCTCGAGCCAGATACCGTTCTGGGCAATGAGCACCCCCTCCTCATCCTGGTAGCTGAAGCGGATGCGCTCCGCCGGAACCTTGAAGCGCACCCCCGCGCTGTCCACCAGGGTGTGATCGAACAGCCAGGTCAGAAAGCCCTGGAGAATCTGGTTCAGCTCCGGCTCGTTGCGGGCGTACAGCTCACAGCGCATATTGGCCCCGCCCAGCCACAGCCAGCGGCGGGAGCGCACAGGGGTCTGCTCTACCGACAGCCGTTTGCCGGCCCGGTTTAGCTCGCCCTGCAGCGGGTAGAGCCAGGCCGACAGGTCTGTGGGATACGCCTCCCCCCGATTTCGCTGTTCCTGACGGATATACCGCTCCGGCAGCCCGGTGGAGACCAGGCCGCGGGTCAGGTGCTGGCGAACCAGGCTAACCACCCAGGGCCTCCTTCAGGATGCGCTCGATCTCGGCCTCATCTGCTTTCGAGATGCCCAGGTAGGGGCGGGCCGGAATGCGCACCCCGCGCCCGCGGCCCGCCAGACCGCCGAACTGGTGGATGGCGGCGTAGACCAGGTTGGTGCCGACGGCCACTTTGCTGCCGTCCCGCCTGGCGGTGATGGAGTTGCGCAGGCGGCCCGATTGAATCAGGATTTTTCGCTTCTCCATTCGCTCCAGTGCCTGCTTTCGCAGCCCACCAGACTTCTTGAAATCTTTTTTGCGCGGGGCCACGGTGGCCGCAGCCAGGGGCTCCCAGGGCCGCCCATCGGGGCCCTTCTGCTCGTTGAAGCGCTGGATGGTGGAGGAGACCAGGGCCTCCCCCACGCTGGCCGCCGCGCGATCCAGCCGGGTAGCGGCCAGTTTGCGCAGCGCGCGGTTGAGTCGGGTTACATCCCCCACGATCCGCACGCCCATCAGAAGTCCTCCAGTTTCTCGCGGGAAAATACCCGCCTGGCCGCGCGTATGCGGGGCAGTACCCCCTGGGGCACCGCAGGCCCGTCGGAGCCGCTGTTGCCGCTGAAGGTCAGGCTGGTTTTGCCCAGGGCCAGGTCGCGCAGCCAGCGCAGGGCGTCCTCGTAGTTCTGGCGGATGGTCTCGTCGGCGGTGCCGGGACGGATGCCCCGGCGGGAAAAGAGCTTGTACTTGACCACGTCCATCGCTTTATCGCGCAGCACATCCGGGATTTCCGGCAGGGGCAGGGTGTAGCGCTGGGCCACGTAGGAGTTGACCTCGGCCACCGCCTTGCGGATGTCCTCCTGGATGCGGGCCTCTGCGGCGGGGGTGATGGCCTTCTCATTCTCGTCGTCCACGAGATAGATCAGCACATCCTCCGCCAGGTTGGCCCGTACATCCGCGATGGTGAACATGGTCTAACCTCTTAATTAAGCGCCGGTGCTGCCGTAGGCCAGCTGCCAGAAGGCGTACCCGGCATTTTTACGGTCATCGAATCCGTAGACGTACTCCTTGCGCTTGAAGACGTTCTCGTCGGTGGGGCGATCCAGCGCGGTGAATCGCGGCTCCTGCCGCACCTGCAGGATCAGGGGCTTGACCGCCCGGCTGGTCTCGAGCAGGAACCAGTAGGCCGAAGCAGCGCCCGACAGCTCGGGTACTACCAGCAGACGTGCTTTTTGATAGTTGGGGTTTTCCCCGCCACCGGAGAGGGTACGCAGCGCCACGATACTCTCGGCGGTGGCCCGCAGGTCGGGCCCCACCACCAGCAGCGGGGCCCGCTCGCCGGTGCCCATGAACAGGCGCATGGGCCGCCCGGCGGCGTTGGGAATCTTCTGCATCTGGGCCAGGGCGGCCTCGAAGTTGGCCGCGGTCAGGGGCACGTTGCCCCGGTTGCTGACGGTCTGCTTGCCCACCTTGTGGTCGGTGGCGAAGAAGGTCTTGCCGTCGTAGCAGGTCTGGGTGAAGCCGGCCTTGAGCACATCGAATACCAGCTGATCGCGGTGATAGGCCACCTCCTCGCCCAGCATGCGGAACATGGGGGTGTACACACCCAGGTTGTCGTCCTCGATGTCGTTTTGTTTGACCGCTACGGTCAGCTCGAAGTCTCGGTTCTTGATGGTGTAGCTGGACTCGCTCAGGTTTTTGACGTCCCGTTCGTCCAGCCATTCCTTCATTCCTGGAACGTTCGCCAGCCAGCCATAGGTGTTGGCGCTGGTGTTGCTGGGCGCCTGCATGGCGATCTGGTTCCATTGCAGATCGACCTGGGCGAGGGCCTCATAGGCCAGCGCGCGGAAGCTGCGACGCAGGCTGGCAAGGTTGGCATCAGTGATGATCACGCACTACCTCCATTAGCGGGTATCCACCCAGACCCCATCGGGTTCAATATCCACAACGCGGCCTGCCCGGGATTTGGTGTTGCCACCGCTGGTGCGGCAAACAGTCTGGTCGTCGGTGATGAAGCAATCGGCCCAGAGGTCGGCCTGGGTGATGGCGTCGGCAGAGTCGTTATCGAACTTAAACACGCCGCGACGCACCAGCACGCTGACCGCGCCGTTGGCCCCGCCCGTGTTGTCCGCGGTTTCCTCTGCGCGGCCTACTACCCGCAGGTTTAGGGCGGTGTGGCCAGGGGCGGCGTAGCCCGCATCCACCACGACCAGGGTGCCCTGGAAAATCTTGGTGTTAGCCTTTACTGGGATCAGAAATAAATCCCCTTCACGCATGAAGGTGTCGCGCGGGGTGGTAGCAGCAGGCATTACTCATCACCTCCGTATTTAAGTAGAGCTTCCTTAGAAACGCCCACCAGCTGCGCCACGGCCAGATCGTTGTCGCTCAGCGCGGCGCGCTCCTGCTTCTGGGCAGGCTGTAACTGCGGTAGCTGGGTGGGCACGCGGGGGGGCAGGGCTTCCAGGGCCATGCGGGTGGCCTCGAAGTCGCTGGCGGCCAGGCGCAGGAACAACTCACGCTGGTTGGGCAGGATGCGCCCGTCCTCCAGCGCGGCCTCCACCAGGGCCTGGATGCGCTGCTGCTCGCGTTGACGGGCCTCCTGCTCCAACTGTTGGCGCAGGCGGCTGACCTCGTCGAGCACCTGCTCGTTGGCGGCCAACCGGATGACCCGGGCCCGCAGCTCGGGGGTCACGGTGGCGTCGCTGAGGCCGAGCGATTGCACCAGTAGATCGCCCAGCTGGGCTCGGGCTTGCAGAGCCTCCAGCGCGGCGCGCACCTGCTCCTCCCCGGCATCCGGGGGGAGTCCTACCATCTGTCTTAACCAGTCCATTTTTTCCTCCATACCGATCCGGCGTTGCCACTGCGTGCCGGGGCGGTTTGTGAGCGCGTGCGAGTGGTAGCCGACGACGTGCCCGTCCTCGGTGTGGAGCAGCACCGGGGAGATGAAGGCGAAGGCCCCCTTCATCACATCCGCCGCCCCTTCCGGGGTCCACTCAACCAGGCCATACACATAACCCTCTTCGACCACCACATCCTGAATAAAGCCAGCGGCTGGGGCTTTGTCCCGCTTGCCAGCCTCCACATCCAGCGTGGCGTGGTGCCAGTCGAGCACCCAGGGCCGGCCATTCTGGCGCAGCTGCTCCCGCACTGCCGCCAGACTGGCCTCATCGAACACAAACCGGCGGCCATTGCCGAAAAACTCACCGAACGGATGCAGCGGAATCCGATTAGGGACGCCACCGTCCTGCAAGGATATCTGCGAAGTGACGCCGGAAGAGGTCAGGGTGTGCAAACTGAACCTCCCAGGGGAGCCGCTCGAACAACTCCAAAGGCAAACCCGTTTTCAACCGCCAATAGCTGCGGTTTTCTAATCGTGCGGTCTGTGGCGAAAGCGGCCATGCGTCAGGATGCGGCTGGGGTGCTGGTCTGAGGGCCAGAGCTTTTACGAAAGGTGCCATCGGCGTTGAACCGACTCACCACCCAGTCAATGAGGAATCCCAGCAGGGCATCGGGAATAAAGCCGGGCCAGTACCCCAGAATGCCCGTCACTACTTCCTTTACCCGAGCTATTGCAGCTTCCTTTTTCTGCGCCCCTGGCTGGCCGTCCATGATGTCTTCCACGACCAGCACCACCAGGCCCAGCGCGGCGTAGACGAGCTTGGCGACAGCCAGGATTGATGCGAATTTCAGCACACACTTCCTCCTTTGGGCCAAACAAAACCCCCGGAGCTTCCTCCGGGGAATGTCTGGCTAGGTTATCTCTAATATAGCATGTAGCGGTGGGCCGCGCAGCTATTCCTCTACACCATTCAGCGCCCCCTGCACCCAGACCACGCGCCCGATGACCTCGTCCACGTCCTCAGCAGGAATAACCGGTGGGGCGGAGTTGGTGTAAAGGGGATTGAGCGACATTAGCCGCCTGCCAAACTTATCCTCCTTCAGAGCCTTGCACACAAAACTCCCATCCACAAGGCGGGCTACCACCACCTGGCCGCTGCAACCCTTATCGGCCATATTTACCACGATGATGTCGCCATCGCAGATGGGCCGCTTGCCTCCGCACATCGAGTCGCCCCTGACCTCATATGCCGCAAGCGGGCGCCCTTTGGCCACAGCGGCGGGAACGTAGACGCTCTTTAACGTGGGCTCGAACTGGCCGGGGCCAGCGCCTACGACACCGAAAACCTTTACCGTCCCACAGGCGATAGTCCGATCCTGTTCAGACACTCCAGGCGCGTCTGGCTCAAGCCGAAAAATTAGGTCTTGAATGGGACGCTCGAGGAATCTAGCAAGAACTAACAGGGTGTCTACTGATGGCTTTACCCAAGTCCCCTTCGGAGAAACTCGTCCCCTAACAAGATGATACAACGTCCCTCTCGAAATACCCGACTGCTTAGCGAACTCCTCAAGGGTGTTAATACCTCGCCTCTTCATTGTCTCAAGAATCCAATCATTGAAAGGGCCTCGTAACGGCCCTGGTTTGCGTTTTGCTAGCGCAGCTTCCAGGCCATTGACAGATGTGGGTTCCATATGTAGCATCTTACTAATGCTCCATATGTTGCCAAGAGGTGTTTGCACATGAAAAAGCAGCTTTACGATCTGATGAGCCAACACGGGGATACTCCACGATCGCTAGCGGCGAAGGCAAACCTGGCAGTAGGAACCATCGAGCACATCCTGGCGGGTCGCCGGGGCAAGCGCGTCAGCTTCTATGTGGTAGAGCGTATCGCTAAGGTTTACGGCGTAAGCACCGATTTTTTTTCATCTGAAACGCCACATATGGAGACAACACGTCTATGACAGCGCGTTTTGTTTCTATCCCCGAAGCCGCGAGAGTCCTTAGTAAGGGCATTCGCACCATCGAACGATATCTGGAGCATCCAGATGTCGAATCCACCCTGGTTGAGGTTCCCCTCGAGCGCGGCGGCTACACCCGCAAGCGCCTGGTCAACCTGGATTCCCTGCGGCGCGTATTCGAGCAGAACAGTCCCCCTATCCTGCAGTCGCCCCTGGAAGAGCCGCCTGCCCCATCAGATACCGCACCAACTTCCCAGCCGGAGATCACCCCTGAGCGCATGCAGCAGGCCCACCGGCTGATGAGCTGGCTGTTGCCCTTCTACGCCGAATACCGTGCGGCCAACCCCGGCGAGAAGAACCTTCTTCTGGAGCAGGCGGCCCAGCAACACGGCTACTCCAAGAGGCAGGTGATCCGCCTGGTGCAGCGCCTCCAGCATTCCCAGCTGTCCGAACAGGCGCTGTCCCGGCGTATGCGGCGGGACGCCGGGGTGGTTCGGCTGCCACGGGAACTCTACGAGCTGGTGGTGGGCCTGTGGATGACCTACCCCCGCTACAGCGCCCCCCGCATCCGGCGCATCATCGAACTCAACGACCCAAACCTGCTGCGCTACCGCCCCTTCCCCAACAGCCGGGACTGGAGCGTCCTGTCCGCAACCACCATTCGGCGCATCCGCAAACAGATGGAGTCTGACCCCGTACTGCGGGTCACGCTGATGGACGATCGCGCCCGCAAGGAACACCTGCGGGTCTGGAGCGGGGAAATCCTCACCGAGCGGGCCAACCAACTCTGGATGGTGGACATGACCCGCTGCGATGCGTTTGTGTACGACCCCTACACCAACCACGTGCTGCGGCTGCGCATCCACGCGGCCATTGACGTGTTCAGCGGCGCAGTGCCGGCCTTCGTATTCTCGCGCGACGAGGACCAGGCCGCCACCGACCGGATGCTCATGCTGGCCCTGCTGGAAAAGCCTGAGCCCTGGCGGGCCCACTGGCCCATCTGGGGCCGCCCGGAGCGCATCTACTGGGACAACGGCAAGGTTTATCGATCGGAGAAATCCGAGCGCATCCTGGCCGACCTGGGCATCGAGTCCACCCACTCGCGGCCCTACGTCTCGCACAGCCGCGGCAACATCGAGCGCTTCTTCGGTCTCTTCCACCAACAGTTCGAGGCGGGTCTGCCGGGCTACGCCGGCTCGGATGTGCACGAGCGGGATCACCAGCGCCTGGCCCGGCTGTTGCACAACACCCGCCGCTGGATGGCCGAGGGCGGCCCCGACCCCTACCCCGAGCGCCTCCTGACCGAGGAGGAGTTCAAGCACCGGGCCCTGCTGTGGCTGACCCAGGACTACCACAAATCACTCCTGGGCAGTCAAACCCGCGAGGAATTGTTCGTGCAAACCGCAGCCAACAGCAGCCGGGTGCGCTACGACTTCGGCGACCTGATGCTGCTGTTTTCCCGCCAGGAGACCCGGCGGGTGCGCGGCAACGGCACCATCACCCTGCGCGGGCGGGCCTGGGGTCTGCCCGACGGCAGCCTGATCCGCTACCAGGGCATGGACGTGGTGGTGCTCATCAACGAAATCCTCCCGGCGGCCCAGTACACCGCGGCCCTGCCTCGGCGGGACGGCAGCCTGCAGATCCTGGGCGCACTCGAATCCCAGAACTGGAGCGCCCTGGGCGAGGAAGCCCGCGAGATGCGGCGCAAGCTGCGGCAGCAGATTCGGGATATCCACGCGGCTGCCGACGAGATTCGGGCCCAGTTCATGAACCCTATGGTGCGGCTCGACCAGGCCCTCTCCCGCCGGGCCCCCGACCTACCCCAACCCGAAACCTTGCAAATCTCTGGCCCCCAGGCCCGTTTAGACCCGGCGCCAGGCGACCGCGAGGTGGAGCAGGCCCTGGCAGAGTTCCTGGCTGCAGGCTTCACCCTGGACGACGAATTATACCAAATCTATGTAGATAATAACTCATGCCAAGCAAAGCCATAGCCCTACACGCC
>NZ_JBEVAL010000002.1:0-85985 GCF_051297115.1 Meiothermus cerbereus | reverse complement strand
CAGCATTGGTTTCCACCCCAAAATCCTAAAGTCAAGGTTGAGGGGTGCGGAATGTGGGCTCATAGCACACAAACCGACCGATAATGGCTATCGGTCGGTTCTTTTCATACTGATTTTTCTTGTAGTTGACCCTAGAAGCAAGGGAAGGAACCCTCGGACGCGCCTTTTTATACCGAATTCGAATAGATAGCAAGTTTTTTTGTTGCCCAAAGGCCCCTGGGAGAGGGGCGGGGTGAGGGAATGAACGAAGCAAAACGTTGCCAATAAAGATTATCTATCGGAAGTTGGCAGAGTGGGGATTGTACGGGCCGACCAGGACAACCTCGGCCTACTTCAGTGGGGCAACAAGGGGCGCAGGTAGGCCCGGATCTGGTTGTAGTCGAAGGTGTAGACCGAGCCGTTGGGGGTGGTGATTTCCAGCAGATCGCCGCCGTCCTCTACCACCCGGCGCAAGAGCAGAAGACCCAGGGGGTTGTAAAGCTCTACCTGGGCTGCGCGGTAGGCCCCCTCGAGCCGGGGGTGGCGTTGGGTCAGGCCGTAGGGGGAGACCAGTGTTTCGGGCACCTCCACGGCCTCGTGCGACCAGGCCGACTCGTTGGGGTCAAGCAGCTCGTCTTCTTCCAGGTGGGCCAGGCCCCCGGCCAGCTCGAGCGCCGAAAGCCACAGCACTTCCTCCCCGACCCCATCCGACAAAACCAGCTTGAGGTTGTCGTAATTGTTGTCGTCTTCCAGGTGGGCCCAAAAGCCCTCGGGAGGTTTCATGATTTCAGTTTACGACAGACTATTTATGTCAAACGTCCCTCAGCGCAAAGCGCCGCCCCATAGGCCGTAGCCCAGCCAGACATAGGGGCAATAAGGGGCCTGGGCTCGATCTGGTAAAAATACCAGACCCGCTCGAAGGCCTGGCGAATGGGCTTTAGGTCGGGCAGGTGCCCCACAATCACAATCTGGGATAACCCTGCAGCCCGCACCGCGTTGATGGCAATCATGGCGATTACCTGTCCCACCAGCGTAACCAGGCCCGCTGCCAGATCCTCCCGGCTGGGGCTGGTCGCTTCTACCAACCGGCCCAGGTTGACGGCGGTGGCGTCGGGCGGAAGGTGCCCTATCCCCCCTCCGATCACATCCACCAGCGTGGAGTCCACACCGCTGGGGTTGCCTTGGGCAGCCAGGCGGGCCACCTCGAGGGGATCGGCCGTACCCAGCAACAGCCTGGATAAGCCAAGCAGGGTTCCGCCCCCCACCGCCGAACCCGTAAAGTGCTGGGCTTCGGTTTCTCGGGCCGCAATCATGGCCGTGCCGGTTCCTGCCGAGACCACCAACGCCTCCCGCAGCCCGGTGAGGGCCAGCGCACCGCGTCCCACCGCCTGGGCCTCGCCGATTTTCTGGACGGGTATCCCCTCGAAGGCTTCGGGCAGCAAGCGGGACAAGCCGCCCGTACTGGCAATAGCCCCCAGTTCGGCCAGCCTCACACCCAGGCTTTGCACCACGGCAGCCAGGGCTTCCGCACGGGCGGGCCCGGTCTTGAGCATCTGCTTGGCCACAATGCTGCCGTCTTCAACCAGCACCACATCGGTATTGGAAAGCCCAAAGTCTATGCCGAGCTTCAACATTAAGCCCAGGATAACCTGCCCGAGCCAGGTTTGTAGGGGGGCATAGAGCCGCATTAGACCCCAGCCGCCATCTCTCATGGATCGCCATACACTTTACGTATTATAGCGCTTTGGATATCATAAAGTCATGTCGCAGAACCCAAGCCCTACCCTGGCACTCACCGGACTGACCCTGCGGGTACAGAACCTCGAGCGCCAACTGGCCTTTTACCGCGATTTGCTGGGCCTCGAGGTAATCCGCAGCCAGCAGCAAGAGACCGACCTGGCCCTTCCAGGCCGTCACTTCACCCTCACCTTGCAGCACCAACCCACCGCCCCCCTGCGCCCCCAACCCACCCTGGGGCTGTACCACTTTGCCCTGTTGTTACCCAGTCGGGCCGCCCTAGCAAAAGTCTTCTGGCGGCTGGTAGAGGCCCGCTATCCCCACTTTCAGGGGGCCTCCGACCACGGGGTCTCAGAGGCCCTTTACCTGGCCGACCCCGAGGGAAACGGGCTCGAGTTCTACCGCGACCGGCCCAGAGCAGACTGGCCCTTTAGGGGCGAGCGGCTGGCCATGGTTACCAAGCCGCTCGACCTGGAGGCCCTTTTGGCTGAAGCCGAGGGCAGCGAAGGCCTCGACCCCCAGACCACCCTGGGGCATCTGCACCTTCACGTGCGCGACCTGGACGAAGCCCAGGCCTTCTTCGAGGGTCTTGGCATGGAGCTTATGCAGGGGGATTATCCAGGAGCCCGCTTCCTGGCCGCCGATGGCTACCACCACCACATCGGCATAAACCTGTGGGCTCGAGGTCGTACAGCACCCCCCCATGCCACCGGCTTGCTGGGCTACCAGCTGGCCCTAAGGGGCCGCCCCGCCCAGCGCTTGAGCGACCCCAACGGCGCCAGTGTGGAAGTTGTGCCCTTGTAGCCGCACAAACCCATGCCCTGCCCAGGCCATCCCACTGACAGCAACCCCCGACGCAGGCATCCCAAATAAGGGTTTTACCGGGTAGGTTCACCTGAACCGACCAAAAGAGATGTACTGGGCAGAGATGCGCCCATTGAAGCGTTTATTGAACATCGCTGCGAAACCGGCATGATCGGGTAGATTGAAAGCGTGACAGCCTTTAGCAAAAACGACTTTGGCCCCGGCTTTTCCTGGGGGGTGGCTACCTCGGCCTATCAGATTGAGGGCGCGGTGAACGAGGACGGGCGCAGCCCTTCCATCTGGGACACCTTCTCGCATACCCCCGGCAAGATCAAAACCGGCGAGAACGGCGATGTGGCCTGTGACTTCTACCACCGCTACCACGACGACATCGCCTTTATCCGCCAGATGAACATGAAAGTCAACCGCTTTTCGCTGGCCTGGCCGCGCATTCTGCCGGGTGGAACAGGGCCGGTTAATCCCAAAGGGCTGGACTTTTACCACCGGGTGATTGACCGGACGCTGGAACTGGGTCTAGAGCCCTGGATTACCCTTTACCACTGGGACTTGCCGCAGGTTCTGGAAGACCAAGGCGGCTGGACCAACCGGGATGTGGTGGGCTGGTTCAGCGAGTATGTGGGGGTGTGCGCCCGTGCCTTTGGCGACAAGGTCAAGCACTGGATGGTGCTCAACGAGCCGACCATCTTTACCGCACTGGGTTATATGCAAGGCCTCCATGCCCCGGGCCGCAAGGGCTTTGCCAACTTCCTGCCCGCCGTCCACCACGCCGCTATGGCCCAGGCCGAAGGGGGGCGCATTTTGCGGGCCAGTGTAAAGGATGCCCAGATTGGCACCACCTTCTCGGCCTCCTACATACAGCCCGCCGGCCCCACCTGGCTCAGCCGCGCTGCAGCAGCCAGCTACGATGCGGTGGTGAACCGGCTCTTCATCGAACCTGCCCTGGGGCTGGGCTACCCCTGGAAAGCAGCGCCCTTCCTGCTGGCCTTAAAGCGCTACATCCGCCCCGGCGATATGGAAAAGCTGGCCTTCGATTTCGACTTCATCGGGCTGCAAACCTACTTTCGCCAGATGGTGCGCTTCGATCCCCTGGCCCTGGGCACGTTTGCCCGCGAGATCCCCCATGCCGAGCGGGGGGGCGAGCTGACCGAGATGGGCTGGGAGGTCTGGCCAGAAAACATCTACCTGCTGCTCAAGCAGTTTGGTGCCTACAAAGGGGTAAAGCGCATCATCATCACCGAGAACGGGGCCGCCTTCCCCGACACCCCCCAGGGCGAGCGGGTCAGCGACCCCCAACGCTTGAAGTACATTCAAGACCACCTGGCCCAGGTGCTGAGGGCCCGGCAAGAGGGCGTGAGGGTAGAGGGGTACTTTTACTGGAGCCTGCTGGACAACTTCGAGTGGGCCGAGGGGTACCGGCCCCGCTTTGGGCTGGTGTACGTGGACTACCCCACCCAGAAGCGCATCTTGAAGGACTCCGGGCGCTGGTTTGGCGAGTTCCTGGCCAACTGACCAGCGGGTCAGTTAGAATGGCTGGGATGAGTACCCTACCCAAACGCACCGAATTGCCCAAGGAACAAACCTGGAACCTCGAGGCCCTGTTTGCCTCGGAAGCCCTGTGGCGGGCGGCCCTGGAAGAGGCTGCCCAAAGGGTGGAAGAGGTCAGGCCATTTGCCGGACGGCTGGGCGAGTCGCCCCAGGTGCTCTTGCAGGCCCTACAAACCTACGAAACCCGGATGCTCGAGGCCATGAAGGTGCTTCAGTACGCCTCGCTACAGCTCGCCACCGAGGGCACCAACCCCAACTTTACCCGCATGGTGGGGGAGGCCCGGGCGGTGGTTACCCAGCTGGCTGCGGCGGGGGCCTACCTCGAGCCCGAGCTACTCAGCCTACCGAAAGAGACCCTCGAGCGCTTCCTAGAGGCCCTGCCCGAGCTGGCAGTGTATCGGCACTACTTCGAAGCCCTGCAAATCCGCAAACCCCACATACAGAGCGGTGAGGTAGAGACGGTACTGGCCGCGGCTTCTGACCCCCTGGGGGCGCATGCGGCCACCGCCAACGCGGCCACCAACGCCGACATGCAGTTCAGGCCGGTTGAGCACCAGGGCCAGACCCTACCCGTCTCGCACAGCACCATCGGCGAGCTCTTGGTACACCCCAGCCCTGAGGTGCGCAAAGCCGCCTGGGAGTCGTATGCCGACGGGCACCTGGCTTTCAAGAACACCCTGACCCACACCCTGCAGGGCAGCATCAAGAGCTTTGCTTTTCAGGCTCGCACCAGGGGCTACAAAAACAGCCTGGAAATGGCCCTGGCAGGAAGTCGCACCTGCGGCGATAACATTCCCCAGGCCGTCTACGACAACCTGATTGCCACCTTCCAGGCCCACCTGCCCACCTGGCACCGCTTCTGGCGCATACGCAAAAAGGCCCTGGGTGGCAGGCTTCATAGCCACGACGTGCCCATCTACGATGCCCCCGCGCCCCTGGTGCAAAGCCCACCCATCACCTTCTGGGAGGCCGCCGAGACCATCTGCCGGGGGATGGCCCCCCTGGGGCGGGAGTATGTGGAACCCATGCGGCGGGGCCTGTTCGAGGAGCGCTGGGTAGACTGGGGCCAGAACCAGGGCAAGCGGGCCGGGGCCTTCTCCTCGGGCCTCAAGGGCACCTTCCCCTATATTTTTATGAGCTGGTCGAACGACATCTTCTCGCTGAGCACCCTGGCCCACGAGCTGGGCCACTCCATGCACAGCTACTTCACCCGCCAGACCCAGCCCATCATCTACGCCCGCTACAGCCTGTTTATCGCCGAGGTGGCCTCGAACTTCAACCAGGCCCTGGTACGGGCCATGCTGCTGCGCGAGGCCCAGACCCCGGAGTACAAGCTGGCGGTGCTAGAGGAAGCCTTCAGCAACTTCCACCGCTACCTGTTTGTGATGCCCACCCTGGCCCGCTTTGAGCTCGAGCTCTACCAGCGCATCGAAAAAGGCGGCGCCCTGACCGCCCCCTACCTGATCGAGCGGCTGGCCGAGCTCTTCGCCGAGGGCTACGGCGGCGAGGTGGAGTTGGACAAAGAACGGCTGGGGGCAGGCTGGATGAACTTCTCGCACCTGTACAGCCCTTTTTACGTATACCAGTACGCCACCGGCATCGCCGCCGCCAACGCATTGGCCAGGGATGTGCTCGAGCAGGGCGAGCCCGCCGCCAAGCGCTACCTGGACTTCCTCAAGGCCGGCGACTCGGTCTACCCACTGGACGCGCTAAAACTGGCCGGGATTGATATGAACAGCCCCGAACCAGTGGAGCGGGGCTTTGCGGTGCTTGCAAGCATGGTGGACGAGCTCGAGCGGCTGGTAGGGTAAAACCTTCACCTCCACCAACTCAGCCCCAACACCTCCAACAGTTCGGCAAAAGCACGCACAGTTTGGGCAGGGTGGTGTACTCTATGCCCTAAGAATCTGCGCGAACCCCAAGCAAGTGCCAAAACCCAGGGGGGTTCGCGCAAGCCGAGAAATCGGCTAGGGGACATTGAAAACCCACATTTGCCCCACCCTGCGCCACCCTGCGTCGGAAGCACTTTTGGGGGGGTTCGCGCAAACTCCCCCTTGAACCCCGTCCAGCACGCACGCTAGAATGAGGCCGTTGCACTCGGGTGAGAGCTCGAGTGAGGATTGAAACGAGGGAGGCCTCCAGCCCCTCCACCGTGCCCTGCGTTGCACTCGGGTGAGAGCTCGAGTGAGGATTGAAACCTGACCATGTACCCGCTGCTAACCTTCCTGAACGTTGCACTCGGGTGAGAGCTCGAGTGAGGATTGAAACGGGGCCTGGGTGCACTACAAGGCCGCAAGCCCCAGCCTGTTGCACTCGGGTGAGAGCTCGAGTGAGGATTGAAACTGGACGATGCCGCAGCTACCGCGTTCAACGGCTGTTGCACTCGGGTGAGAGCTCGAGTGAGGATTGAAACTTGAGGTTGAGCGCCTGGGGGAAGTTGGGGGCCACCGGTTGCACTCGGGTGAGAGCTCGAGTGAGGATTGAAACCCCACCCTACCCACTCGGGCCAGGGGATACGATTTGTTGCACTCGGGTGAGAGCTCGAGTGAGGATTGAAACTTGACAATACAAGCAAATTTTTCACAACTTCTAAACGTTGCACTCGGGTGAGAGCTCGAGTGAGGATTGAAACAACACTACCGGCTTTACCTGGAGCGGCCCAATAGCCCGTTGCACTCGGGTGAGAGCTCGAGTGAGGATTGAAACCGCGAGCAGGGCGAGGAACTCTGCCGCCTGGTGGCCGTTGCACTCGGGTGAGAGCTCGAGTGAGGATTGAAACTGTGAACCCCTTCACTTCCCTTCGCCCAGCCAGCGCGTTGCACTCGGGTGAGAGCTCGAGTGAGGATTGAAACCATGGGCCAGAAGTAGCGGGCGCTTCTGGGGATATGTTGCACTCGGGTGAGAGCTCGAGTGAGGATTAAAAAACCATGACAGAGCGAAAACCAATGAACGCCCAAAACTACCACCGTTTGGTGGTAAAAGTGGGCAGTGCTGTACTGAGCGATGCAAAAGGACGTCAACAACAGCTCGAGATAGCCGCACAAATAGCTGCTCTTCGGGCAGAAGGCCGCGAAGTGGTGCTGGTTTCTTCTGGTGCAGTAGCTACAGGCCTGAGCAAGCTGGGTTTCAAGGAGCGTCCCAAAACCATGCCCGGCAAACAGGCCCTTGCCGCGGTAGGCCAACCCACGCTGATGCATCTGTGGGAGCAGGCTTTTAGCTGGTACGGGCTGAAGGTAGCTCAGGTCTTGCTCACTGCCGAAGACCTGGCCCACCGCCACCGCTACCTGAACGCCCGGCAGACCCTGGAGACGCTTTTGGAGTGGGGTATTGTCCCCATCATCAACGAAAACGACACGGTGATGGTGGAGGAAATCAAGTTTGGCGACAACGACCAGCTCTCGGCCCTGATTGCCTCGCTGGTGGGGGCCGACCTGCTCATCTTGCTCTCCGACATCGAGGCCCTCTTTGAGGCCGACCCCCGCACCCACCCTAAAGCCAGGCCCATTCCCTATGTGGAACGGGTGGACGCTGCGGTGCTGCGTATGGCGGGCGAGAGCCCCAATCGGGTGGGCACCGGCGGGATGAAAAGCAAGCTGCTGGCGGCAGAAAAAGCCCAGGCTGCCGGAATTCCCACCTTGCTGCTACCTGGCAATAGGCCCCAGAGCATTAGCCAGGCCCTGCGCGGCGAGCCGGTCGGCACGCTTTTTGCCGGGGGCAGCCGCCGCTACAGCGGTCGAAAGCTCTGGCTGTACCAGCTTCCCAAACCCCAGGGGGAGGTGGTGGTGGATGCCGGGGCAGCCCAGGCTTTGCGCCAGGGCGGGGCCTCCCTTTTGCCGGCGGGTATCCTCGAGGTGCGCGGGCAGTTCGGCGTGGGCGAGGCGGTGCGCTGTCTGGACGAAGAGGGCCAGCTCATAGGGGTGGGCCTGGTCAACTACAGTTCCCCCGAGCTATCCCGCATCAAGGGCCAGAAAACCAAAAATATCGAGACGATTCTGGGTTACAAAAACACCGACGAGGTCATCCACCGCGACCACTTCGCTCTGGACTCGGAGCTCGAGTGATATTTTGGTGTCATGACCGCCACCCCCGAACTCAAGACCTACGCCCTGGCCGCCAGGGCCGCCTCGAGGGCCTTATCGTCGGCCTCGCCCAAAGCCAAGAACACCGCGCTGCTGGCAATGGCGGCGAAGCTCGAGACAGAGCAAGAAGCACTTTATGCCGCCAACCGCCAGGATCTGGAAGCCGCCCAGGCCGCGGGCCTCTCGGCGGCCAAGCTCGACCGCCTGCGCCTGAACGAAAAAGTGCTGCACGACCTTTTGGCGGGGTTGCGGCAGGTGGCCGAGATGCCCGACCCCATAGGCGAGATTGAAGGCTTGCAGATTCGCCCCAACGGCTTGCAGGTGGGGCGAATGCGCGTTCCGCTGGGGGTGATCGGCTTTATTTACGAGTCGCGCCCCAACGCCACCGTGGAGGCCAGCGCCCTTAGCCTCAAGGCCGGAAACGCCATTCTGCTGCGGGGGGGCAAGGAGGCCTGGCACTCCAACAACGCCCTGGTGGGGCTGTTGCAGGAAGCCCTGCTCGAGGCCGGCCTGCCCAAAGAGGCCATCCAGCTGGTGCCCACCACCGACCGCAGCGCCATCCTGGAGATGTGCCACCTGGGGGGCCTCCTGGACCTGATCATTCCCAGGGGCGGCAAGGAGCTGATCGAGCTGGTGCAGCGCGAAGCCCGCATGCCGGTGCTGGCCCACGCCGAGGGGGTCAATCACCTCTTCGTGGACCAAAGCGCCGACCTGGAGATGGCGGTGCAAATTGCCCTGAACGGCAAAATCCAGCGCCCCAGCACCTGCAACAGCCTGGAGAAGGTGCTGGTACACCAGGCCATCGCCCCGGTGTTTTTGCCCCGGCTGGCCCAGGCCATGCAACAAGCTGGGGTGGAGTTGCGCGGCGACGAGCGCACCTGTGCCCTTATTTCTGCCAAGCCGGCCACCGCCCAGGACTGGCAGACCGAGTACCTCGACCTGATTCTGACCGTGAAGGTGGTGGACTCGCTCGAGGAAGCCCTGGAGCACATCGCCCGCTATGGCTCGCGGCACACCGAGGCCATCTGCACCCAGCACCACGCCCACGCCATGCGCTTTTTGCGCGAGGTGGACGCCTCGCTGGTGCTGGTGAACGCCTCGCCCCGCTTCAACGACGGCTTCCAGCTGGGGCTGGGGGCCGAGATTGGCATCTCTACCAGCAAGCTGCACGCCTATGGCCCCATGGGGGTGAAGGAGCTCACCACCACCAAGTTCGTGGCCCTGGGCCAGGGGCAGGTGCGCGAGTAAAGATTGCAGCGCCAGGGTCTAAATTTTTCGCATTACCCTGCCATCCGGCTCTACCCCCACGCCCATGCAGCCCATCATCGCGCAGGTCTACCAGCTATATACGCGCGCCCACATCCCCTTTTTCTCGGCGGCCCTGGCCTACTATGCCCTCTTTAGCCTGATGCCCCTGCTGATTCTGCTGGCCGGCGTCTTTGGGCTGGTGCTCTCGGGCAACCAAGACCTGCGCCACGCGGTGCTGCTGCGGCTCATCGAGCTGGTGGTGCTACTCTTCCCCACCCAGCCCGACCTGGCCCAGACGGTGGTGAACTTTCTGACTCGAGGGGCCTTCCCCCTCACGCTGGCCAGCCTGCTGGTGTTGCTGTGGGCCAGTAGCAATTTCTTTGCCGCGCTGGCCTATGCCCTGAGCCTCATCTTTGGCAGGGCTTCGCCACCGCCCCAGCCAGCAACCGACTGGCCCCAGGCCACCCCTTTAGCCGAACCAGGCCTGCGGCGGCGGTTTCAGCGGGGCCTGGCCCTGCTGGCGGTCATGCGCGGGCGCATTGCGGGCCTGCTGGCCCCCTTGCTGCTGGGGCTGGCCCTGATTCTACTGGCCCTATTCGGGCTGGCCCTGGGCTTTCTGCTGCGCTACCTGCCGGCTGAGCTGAGCTTTTTGCGAAACGGGGTGGAAGTTGTTGTGCCCGTGCTGGGGGCAATGCTGCTTTTTTTCCTGACCTATATGCTGCTTCCCGTGCCCACCCCGCGGGTTCTGGCCGCGCTTGCCGCCGCTACCCTGGCCGCTTTGGCCTGGGAGGGCGTCCGGCTGGGCCTGCCCCTGCTCTTGCCCCGTACCCAGTACGAGCTGGTCTATGGCCCCATCGCCGGCTTTCTGCTGGCCCTGGCCGGGTTTTACCTGACCATGTGGATTTTGCTGGTGGGGGCAGTATTAGCAAAAATTTTGACCGACCGCTCGAGCGACACCATATAAGTTGCGCCAGGGCAGATTGGCAAAACCAGCGGAATGAGTCAATGCATACCTGGCGCGATTCCTAAAGCGAACTTTCGGTACGGCATCTCGCATTTCGCTTATGGAGACACTTAAACGCTCAGAGCCGTCCAGCAAGCCGAAAAGGCCCAAATGGCCTGGTACCATGAAGTTCACGCCTGCCGGTCGGTTTGAATGGACACACTCTGGTGCTACCGCACTCTTCACAGGCGTTGCCTCCCGTCCGGGAGGCAACTGTGCTGTGCAGGACTCAGCAATCGAGTTGTAAGCGGCTCAATAATTGCAAAAGCGCTCTAGTACCGCTTATCCACCAGGGGCGGCCCTTCCAGGGTGGGGTCGGCCTGGATATCGTCGAGGCGGATGCCGGTGGCCTGTTGCAGGGCCGGGCCAAGCTGGGGCGGGACGGCCTCGGCCTTGATGCGCAAGGTTAGCTTGTCGGTTCCACCCTCCTTGGTTTCGACCACCAGCTGGGCACCGCCCCTGGGGTCTATACCAAAGGCCATGAGCATGGGCGCGAGTTCGGTGGGGTAGAGTTTGACCCCCTTGACCTTGACCATCAAATCGGTGCGCCCGATCACCCCTCTGGGCAGGCACAGCCTGTCCTCTTTGCGGGATACCACCGCCAGGTCGCCAGTGCGGAAGCGAACCATGGGCATCAGGGTACGCGACAAAGAGGTCACCACCATCTCCCCTTTTTCACCTTCCGGGGTAGGCTGAAGCGTCTCGGGGTCAAGCACCTCGATGATGGCCATCTCGGGAATTTCCCACATCCCATTCTTTTCCAGGCCCTCCCCTGCCACCACACCCAGCTCGGAAGTGCCGTAGGCGTCTACAGCAATGCCCCCTATGGCCTGCTCGAGCCTCTCGCGGTAACCCGGCACCGAAGTAAAGGGCTCGCCACCCGCCATCAGTAGCTCGAAGCGGCCTCCCGCCTGGGCAATCTTCATCGCAAAGCTGGGGTTACAGACCAGGATCTCGAATCCATACTGCTGCTGTAGCTGAACGATGCGCTCGGCCTCGCCCGGGCCATGCGGCAGCACCATGGCGCCGGCCCGCTGCAGGGCCTCGTGGAACAACCAACCACCCGCAAAAATGTGGTAGCCAAAAGCCACCAGGGCTTTCTTCCCGGCCACCCCCAGGCGGCGCATCTGGGCCGCCAGGGCCTCCGCCTGGTACTGCACGTCGTCCGCCGAGAGGTACTCGGGCATCCAGCCAATGGCCGGGCTGGGGGTCAGGTGCATCAGGGCAGCACCCTGGGGCGGCCTGGGGTTCGCCTGGATGTAGGCCAGCCACTCCTGCCGGGTGGTAAGGGGTAAGCTGGCAAGCTGCTCTAGGGTTACGCCAGAAGCGTCCACCGCGCTGAGTTTTTGCGCGTAGACAGGGTGTTTTTGCGCGGCGGCAATCACGGTGCGAAGGCGTTGGACTCGATCCATACTGCTCCTTTCTTCTTTTCTTACGCGGCGATTATACGGCCTACTGCCACGCTTTTGCTTCTGTTGAAGCGGGCTCGGCCCAGAGCGCAAGGTCTTGGGAGTTCAATCGAACAAGTCGAAGAGTTTAGACAGCTTGCTTTTTTTCTTTCCGCGACGCTTGTAGGCCTCGTCTTCATCGGTGTCGTAGGGGCTACGCGGTTGGGGTGGTGGCGCGTACTGTCGGCGGTAGCTATCAAGCTCGGCCTCGTATTCCTGCTCGTACTGCCGTACCTGGCCCAAAAGCTTTTCCAGCTCTCCGCCGTCGAGCCAGACCCCCCGGCACCTGGGGCAAACATCTATGTGCACACCGTTGCGCTGTATCTCGTTCATACCTGTTTCGCAGTTGGGGCAGATTAAAAGCGGCATATGTTTCTCCATATATCAGCATGCAACAAAAGCGGGTTCGAAAACAGTCGGCCATCACGACAGTTACAACAGCGCGGTCTTCAATGGTGTCGTGGGTGGTTCGATTATCACTGGGTTCGCTCGGGAAGGGCCCTATACTCCAGGGCAATGAGCACTTTAATTGCGCCGCTGCTGATCACTTTTGCCTTGAGTGGAGTGGCTTTCTTCGCCCACCGCGCCATGAAGCAGATGCACCGCCGCTTGCTCGAGTCCGAGCTTGGGGGGCGCAGCTACAACGAGCTGAGCGAGCACGAGCAACAGTTCATCAACGAGGTGGTCAACCACAAATTTCAGCAGTCCCTTGGAGGCAGGCTCGCCACATTCGTGCTGCTTTATGCTTACCCTACGCTCTACATTGGCGAAAGGATGTTCGGGCGCACCCACTGGAGTGCCGTTGAGGTTTTTGGCATTTCCTCCCTGTTCTATTTTGTGGCTCTGGCGCTGGTCGATATGGTATCCAGGGCCATGACCATGGGCTGAATGCCAGGCCAGCCCCAGCGGAATGCCCAAAGAAGCCTCCAAGGCGGCTTTGTTTCGGTGGCAAGAAATTTAGCCCTGCCGCTTAAGAAGCTCCAGCGCAAGCCAGAGCCCAAACCGCTTTTCCGGGCTTTCAAGCTCGCCCAGCATGCCCCGGAGCTGCTCGAGGCGGTAGTAAATGCTTTGCCTGCGCACACCCAACTTGCGGGCTGCTTTGGCAATGTTGAACTGCGCCAGAAGCAGGGCCTCGAGGGTAGCCAGTAAGGTGCTTTTGGGGCGGCTGGGCAGGCGCAACAGCGTCCCGAGCTGGCGTTCTAAAAAACGCTGGCCAAGCCCGGCCTCGATAAGGGCATCCAGGAGCGATTCCAGCAGGGGCTCATCCTCCCTGACAGCGGGGCGCAGGATTCGCTCGTGGGCAGCCCGGGTCAGCTCGGCAAAGCGCACCTCGCTGCGAAAAACCAGAATGGGAAACTGCAGCATCCGGGCGGTCTGGAGCATCTCGGGGGGTACTTCTTTTAGCCACTGCACCAGCTCGAGCCCCAGCCCACCCACCCCGGCCTCGGCCAGCGAACGCACGTAGGCCACGCGGGCCTCGGGTGTGGTGCGGGCCAGCTCGAGGCCCGTGGAAAGCAAAAGCTCGCCCCCCGAGAGCAACCTGGCAGCGTCCAGCACCTCCGCCACGTGTACCCAGGTAATCTGCCCATCGAGCCTGGCCTGACCCGAAAGCAGTTCGGCCCCTTTGAAAGCGGGGAGCCCCAGGATTTGACGAAGGGTAGGAAGGCTCATCGGCTCAAACCTGGCCCGGGCCGCTACCGACTCAGAATCCAACGCATGGTTTTATCGGCCAGCCGATCCAGGGCCTGCACCGACAGCTCGAGGTGCTCTTCTTTGGTGTCTTCGATTTTGTTGTGGCTAATGCCGTGCAGGCTTTGCACAAACAGCATGACCGTAGGAATACCAGCCCTGGCCACCTCGGCGGCGTCGTGCAGCGGCCCTGAGGGCAGGCGGTGCGAGACCCCGGCCACCTCGCGGATGGCCTGATCGCAAAACTCGATCAGCTCGGGGTGGAACAAAATGGGCTCGATGCGCCAGATGGTCTGCCAGTCCGGCGCGGGCAGCCCACCTTCGCGGGCGAAACGCTGGCTGGCCTTTTCTGCTTCAAACTTAAGCCGGGCCAAAGCCTCGGCATCGAGGTGGCGCTGGTCGAGGGTGATGGTGCACTCGGCCACCACACTGGTTACGATACCCGGCCTGGTTACGCAACTCCCGATGGTCGAGACCCCGCCATTGCGGTCGGTGATGTTGTAGATTTCGGGGGCCATCCTGGCCGCGGCCAGAAAGGCATCCTTGCGTTTGTGCATGGGGGTCGAACCAGAGTGGGCAGCCTGACCACGGAAGGTGATGGCGTGGCGCTCCACCCCAAACGTACCCAGCACCACCCCCAAAGGCAGGCCCATGTCCAGGAGCACCGGGCCCTGCTCGATGTGGAGCTCGAGGTAGGCCGCAGCATTTTTCTGTTCGAGCTGGGCCTCGAGCATCCGAGAGATTTCCACCCCACAGCGCCGCAGGGCATCTTCCAGGCGAGTCCCGTCCTTATCGGTACGGTCTTTTTCCAGCCCGGGCTCCAGGGTTCCCGAGAAGGCCGAGGAGCCCAGCAGGCTGCGGCCAAAACGGGCCCCCTCCTCGTCGGCCCAGTCTACCAACCGCACCGTTACCGGGGGCTTTCCCTGGTATTCCTGGGCAATCCGGCGCAGAACCTCGAGGCCCGCCAGCACATTCAGACAGCCGTCCAGCCAGCCTCCGCCCGGCACCGAGTCCAGGTGGCCCCCAATCAAGAGGGCCTTCTCGCTTTGGCCTTGTAGCGTAACCCAGTTGTTGCCCGCGGCGTCGTAGTGCTGTTCCACAGGCAGGTCTGCCAGCTTGCTGTTAAACCATTCGCGCGCTTTGAGCCAGGTATCGCTCCAGGCCACCCGCCAGGCTCCGTTTTCATCGGCGGTTAGTTCGCGCAGTTCCTTGAGCTCGGCCACGGTTCGTTTGGGGTTAAGCATGGTTCCCTCCAAAAAGCAGTCTGTTTCGACCACCTGGTGTGAAATAGGGGGCGACACATTGGCCGCCCCCTAGCGCAGATTGCCTTCACGCTTTAGTGCAGGTTATTTCCAGTCTCGAGCGCGCTTGCCGGTAGCGGCTTCCCAGGGGCCATAGTCCACCGTGGCCGCCGGGGGGTCTTTGGTCAGAATACCCTGCTCGCGCAAGAGCCGCACCGAAGCCTGATAATCGGCGGGCACCAGGAAGCCAGCCCAGCCTTTGGTGGTGGCCCCAGCGTTGTAGAGCTTGGCGATTTCGGTCATCTGCCAGGTCTGGTGGCCTTTAGCATCCGCACGGGTGCCGGAGCCCTTGCAGGTGTTGCCACATACCGGCAGCACGTACTTCTCTACTGTCTCGGCCTGGTTGGCTACCGCCCAGTTCCAGCCCTGAATGGAGGCCCGAATCAGGCGGGCTGCTACCTGGCGACCGGTGAGGCCCGAGCCTTTAAAGTTGCGGTCGTTCAGCACCCGCTCGGTGGTAAAAATCAGGTCTTCCAGCAGGTTGATGCCCAGGTCGGCCAGCTTGAAGACATCTACCTTGGTCTCGTCGTAGCCCAGCCCGGCGATCTGGTTGACTTCGTTGTAGATCATGGCCGAGACCAGCTGCACTTTGTCGGGGAAAACCAGGGCGGGGTCGAAGGGGTAGCTCACCGCAGTTACATCGGGGTTGGTAACCCGCGGGTCCAGCGAGCTGGTCAGGCCGCATTTGCGGAACAGGGCCACTGCGGGGTACTCGTTACCGGAGGGCCAGACCCCTACGCTCTTTCCTTTGAGGTCTTTGCAAAGGTCCTTGATGCCGGTGGACTTCAGCGCAACCAGGGTAAAGCCTGAACGCTGGAAAATCTGGGCCAGGTGCACCACCGGAATACCGCGCTCACGGGCAGTTAGCAGGTCGGCAATCCAGGTGGTGCCGAAGTCGGCTGCACCAGACTGCACCACCTGAATGGGCGATTGGTCACCCGCAGGCAGCAGGTTAACGTCGAGGCCCTGAGCCCGGAAAAAGCCCCGCTCTTTAGCCACAAAGAAACCAGCAAACTGCGCCTGAGGAAACCACTTCAGCTGCAGGTTCACCTTGACCAGGTTTTGCTGTGCGCTTGCAAGCGACGCCAGCACGAAGACTGCCAGTACCCAAAAGACCGACCACTTCTTCATCCTTGCCCTCCTTTTTGTGCCAGAACGACTTTAGATGGTAGCCTACTTCAACCTATAACCCTCTTGTCAAGCAATTTCTTTCCTCACCTCCCAACCAGCTAATAACGCATGTTTCGTGGCCGCGTTGCTTTTTCCCATCGGCCACTAGCTGCCTGCAAGTTATGCGCCACCCAAGCCTCCTTTGCCGCTCGAGATGCCGGTTTCGCCGCGAAGCGGGGTGACCGAAGGTGCGAGCCTGGCGTAAGGGTCGTCAGCGGTACGATACGTGCCACCCCGTCAACCTCCGCTCGAGCCAGGCCACCAGGCTGTACCAGGCGATGCCGATAATCGAGGCCACAATAATGGCCGACCACACGATGTCGAAACCGAAACGCCCCGCTTCGATCTGGATTCGAAAACCCAGGCCCTGCCCATTGGCCCCAAAGAACTCGCCCACAATGGCCCCAATCATGGCCAGGGTTGTACCCAGCTTGAGGGCGTTGAATATAAAAGGCAGTGCGTTGGGCAGTCGAAGCCAGCGGTACTGCTGTGCTTCGCCAGCAGCATACGAGCGCATCAGGTCGAGCGAAAGCGGATTGACCTCGGTCAGACCCCGAAAGGCATTCACCACCATGGGGAAAAACACCGTAATGGCTACGATGACGGCCTTGGAGGGCCAGTCGATTCCAATCATCTTGACCAGCACCGGGGCCAGGGCCACAATCGGGATGCTGCTAAAGACCGTGGCATAGGGCAAAAGGCCGCGCTCGAGGAATACGTAGCGGCTCACCAGCAAAGCCGTGAGCAGGCCCAGGCTGCAACCGATCAGGTAGCCCACCATGGCCTCCAGCACCACGGTCTGGTAAGCGTCTCGCAAAAGCACGTCCCGCACATCCAACAGGGTCATGAGCACCCGGCTGGGGGTAGGAATCAAGCCCGTAGGAACCTGATAGGCCCGCAACAGGGCCTCGGCAGCCACCACCACCGCGAGGAGCGTGAGGGCGGCTGGCGTAAAGCCAATAATAGGGTTGGTGATGTTCACAAACTGCTGGGCCACCCTGGCAATGCCCCACACCACCAGCAAGAAGCCCAACCCAATCAGGAGCTTCTGGGCACTGGAAGCCGGTTCGGACATGTCCCACCAGGCCGCGATGAACCAGAGCAATAGCCCAAACCCAAGCCCCAGCAATAGCCACCCCGACCCGTATCTGGCAATAGGCCCGTATAACAGGCTCACGAACGCACCTCCTCCCGCGCAGCCAGGCGGGCCTCTTTTGTGGGCACAGCCACCACCTGGCTCGAGCGTCGCCAGGGCGTGAGCAGGCGCTCGAGCCAGTTCACCAAAGCCACCAGCAAAATGCCCAGCACCGCCGAAGAGAGCATAATCACCCACATCGCCACCACGTCCGAGGCCCTCGAGTTCTCCGCCAGCATCTTGCCAATGCCCTGAAAGCTGATGGTGGAGATTTCGGCCACAATGGCCCCGATCAAAGCCGCCGTCATGGCTACTTTGAAGGCGGTAAACAAATAGGGCACCGAGGCCGGAAAGCGCAGCTTGAGGTAGGTCTGCCAGTTGTTAGCGTTATAGGTTTTCATCAGGTCGAGGGCCAGGGGGTCGGGGCTTTTGAGCCCTTTGGCTACCCCGATGGTGATGGGGAAAAAAGCAATGTAGGCTGCAATGATGGCCTTGGGTAGCCAGCCCTGCACCCCGTACTGCCCCAGCAAGACCACCAGCATGGGCGCAATGGCGATGATGGGCACGGTTTGCGAGGCCACAATCCAGGGCAGCAAAGCCCGCTCGAAGGCCCTCGAGACCACCATCCCGATGGCAAAAAAGAAGCCCACCAGCGTCGCCAGCAGCAAACCCACCACCGTCTCGAAGGCGGTCACGGCGGCGTTGATGGGTATGGCGTTGGGCGAGTTGAGGGGAAACATCAGGTTGGCAAAACCGTTCCAAAGCTGCTGGGGAGAAGGCAGCACCGGGCTTCTGAGCTGGGTCGCACACTCGAAAGCGGTCTTGCAGGGCAGGGCTGCCCCGGTGTCCAGCGCCCGCTGGGCCGCTGGGATGTTGGCAAGGTACATGATGGGCCAGTACAGCGCCACCACCACCAGCGCCACCACCAGCATCGGCACCAGGTTGGGCGAGAGGCGCGTCACTCGGTCACCTCGTAGCCGTGGCCTTTACGCAGGGCTTCGCGCACCTCGGTGGCCAGCTCGAAAAAGCGGGTGGTCTCGCGGGTCTCGAAGGTGCGGGGCTGGGGCAGGTCTACCGGTATGACGGTCTCGATTTTTCCGGGGCGGGGGGTCATGACCACAATCCGGGTGGACAGAAACACCGCCTCGGGGATGGAGTGGGTCACAAAGATGACGGTTTTGCCCGTCTCGCGCCACAGCCGCAGAAGTTCTAAGTTCAGGTTCTCGCGGGTAATCTCGTCCAGGGCCCCAAAAGGCTCATCCATGAACAAAAGCTGGGGGTCGAAGGCCAGGGCCCGCGCGATGGAGACCCGCTGTTGCATCCCGCCCGAAAGCTGCCAGGGGTAGTGCCGGGCGAACTTCTCCAGCCCCACCAGCGAGAGCATCTGTTCGGCCCTGGCCTTGCGCTCAGGCGGCGGAAAGTTCATCACCTCCAGGGGCAGCATCACGTTGGCCAGCACCGTGCGCCACTCCATCAGGGTGGGGGCTTGAAAAACATAGCCGTAGGCCCGGCTTTTCCGCGCTTCCTCGGGAGTTTTGCCCCCGATGCGGATGGTGCCCGCAGAAGGCTTTATCAGGTCGGCCAGCAAGCGCAACAAGGTGGTCTTGCCGCAACCCGACGGCCCAATCAGGCTGATGAACTCGCCCGGGGAAATCTCGAGGTTGGCGTCTTTGAGCGCCACCGTTCCGTTCTGAAAGACCATCGAGACCCCCTGCACCGATACAATTGCGCCAGGGTTGGAACCTTTAGCAGATAGCTCTGAAGCGGTATTGGCTCGCATCATGTTCGTTCCTATTTGTGCCGGTTGCCCGTCAGGGCTGCGGTCAGGCCCAGCCCGATGTAGATACCCCCGGTGACGAGCCGCTGTCCCTGGGCAAAGCGCGGCTCACGGGCTTTGTGACGCAGCCAGCCCCCCAGTGAGCTGGACAAAAAGGCATAGGCCCCATCGCTAAGGGTTGCCAGGCCAATAAAAACCGTCCCCAACAATAAAAACTGCGACCAGGCCGCTCCCCGGGCCGGGTCTACAAACTGGGGCAGGAAGGCAAAAAAGAACAGCGCAGTCTTGGGGTTGAGGGCATTGACCACGAACCCTTGCAGAAAAATTTGCCGCAAGGGCTGGCGGGCCAAAGCCCCGAGCTCGAGGGGCTCTTTAGAAAACCAGGTGCGCAAGCCCAGGTAAACCAGATAAGCGGCCCCCGCATACTTAACCAGGTTGAATGCCAGGGCGCTGGAAAGCAGAATGGCCGAAAGGCCCAAGGTAGCCATCAGCACGTGTACCATACCCCCACACTGGATGCCCAGAACGCTGGCCACACCCGCCGCACGCCCCTGAGAGGCGCTGCGCGTAACGATGTAGAGCACGGCAGGCCCCGGAATCAGGAGCAAAGCCAGGCTGGCCAGGGCAAAAACAAGCAGTTGGTCTGGGGGTATCAGCATCTCGATCTACCTCTTAGTGGGATTTTACCAAGGCTTGCATAAATATTCATTCATGGGCTACCTCTTTCTAAAGCCCCTTTGGGCCAGTATTAAGAGGAGTCCGCCAACTACCGCAAAAAGCGCCCATGCCGAACTGCCCCCAAGCGCCAGGATTGCGGCTATCCACAGGCAGATCCCACCCAGCAAATTCAAGACCCATCTCGGCTTCATCTAAAAGTACATGGGCTCGCGCCGCAGGAGCTTACCCCGCCCTTTCTCGCCGACAAACTGCCCATCCCGCACCGCCACCTTGCCGCGCACCGTTACCACGCTGGGCCTGCCGTCAATCTCGAAGCCTTCAAAGCCGTTGTAGTCGTTGTTAACGTGCTGGGTCCTGACCGAGATGGTGCCGCGGTAGTGGGGGTCGTAGACCACCAGGTCGGCATCGCTACCTACCGCGATGGTGCCTTTGCGCGGGAACAGCCCAAACAACTTGGCGGCCCTGGTGCTGGCAGCATCCACGAAGCGGTGTATGTCCAGATGGCCCCGGCTCACACCATAGGTGTAGAGCAGGTTCACCCGGTCTTCGATGGCCGGGATGCCGTTGGGAATGGCAGTAAAGGCATCTTTGCCCAGTAGCTTCTGCTCGGTATCGAAGGGGCAGTGGTCGGTGCCCACGGTGTCAATGAAGCCCTGGGCCAGCGCGTCCCACAGGGCTTTTTGGTTGTGCTTATCGCGCAGCGGGGGCGACATGATGTACTTCATGGCCTCTACCCCGCCCCGCTCGGCATAGGTTTTGTCGAGCAGGAAGTGGGGAATCACCGACTCGATAAAAATGGGCACCCCCCTGGCCTTGGCCGCCATGGCCGCATCCAGGGCAGGCTTGCAAGAGAGGTGCACCACATAGCCGGTAGCCCCGGTGTTCTCGAGGAAAGTAGCAAAGCGCGCCGTGCCTTCGGCCTCCACCGACTCAGGCCGGCTGGGCTCGTGCCACTCGGGGCCGGTCTTGCCCTCGGACAGTAGCTTTTGCTGCAGCTGCCCCACCAGCTCGGCGTTCTCGCAGTGGGCCGTCACGATCACCCCCAGCTCCTTGGCCAGGCGCAGGGTCTGGTACATCTCCCCGTCGTCTACGCCGAAGAAGTTTTTGTAGGAGAGGAAGATTTTGAAGGAGCTGATGCCGTCGGCCACGATCTCCCGTAGCTGCCCCTCGGTTTTTTCGTCGAACTTGGAGACCGCCATGTGGAAGGTGTAGTCGCAGTAGCTGTTGCCCTCGGCCTTGCTCTTCCAGAGCTGGTAGCCCTCGAGGGTATCGTCGTTGCGGCTGGGACAGCACATCTCGATATAGGTGGTGGTGCCCCCCATCAAGGCCGCCTTGGAGCCGGTCTCGTGGGTGTCCTTGGCAAAGGTAGCCATGAAGGGCAGGTAGATGTGCACGTGGGGGTCAATGAACCCCGGAAAAACGTACTTGCCCGAAGCGTCAATCACCTCAGTGCCGGGCGGGGCCTCGAGGTTCTGCCCGATGCGGCTAATGGTTTCGCCCTCGGCGTAGATATCGGCTTTGTACCGGCTGTCTGCGGTAATGATTTCACCGTTCTTGATGAGCAGTCCCATAGTCTGAAATCCCCCTTGTTTTTAGAAGCCGTATTTGCTTCTTATGGAACTAACAATGAATCTGGCATCGTACACAACGGCGTATCCCGATGGTCTTTCAACAAAACAAATCACAGTATTGGTCGTGCTCGGTCTCGTGATTGTGTAAAGCAAAGTGTTAGTTGCACCAATCGTGACGTTTCTTTGATTTGCAGACTCTGCAACGATAAAATAGCGGTAGCCAGAACTCAGACAAACCTCAGCACTACGCAACATGGCAAAGTCGGTAGCTTGTTCTGGACTTGTAAATCCGTTACCCTTGAATGAAACCCTCCATATATTTTCTCCCAGCCTTGTCTCCGAAAATCCTCCTGTAGGGCCTTCAGGTTGGTACATAGTAGCGCAGGAGGCGAGAACTGCGATCAAAAAAGCATAGCCCAGATGCTGCACTCGTTTCATCACCAGATTGCCCCAATAAACACTGTGCCCGTTATGCAACTGCGAAAAGAAATTGGCTTGGTACCGATTGTCCTTAGTAACGATTTCACCGTTCTTGATGAGCATTCCCATACGCACCTCCATAGATGTAATCGTCCTCGGGAACCAGGTCTTTAGCCATAGCGAGCTCGATAAAGCCTCAGGGCAGGCTCTGCTCAAAAACCCCGCGATAGATTTGGGGCAGCGTGATCTGCCCATCCAAACAAGGCAGCGGGATGTTGCCGTCCCCGGTGAGGTCCTGGTGGTTCCAGTGCCCCGCCTCGTCGCGGTACCAGTGCCGCACAAACAGGGTGTCCTGATCGACAACCAGATAGGTGCGAAGGCTGGGGAGGCGGGTGTACTCCAGATACTTTTCGCGCAAGTCCACGCTTGCGGTAGATGGCGACAGCACCTCGACCAGAATGCAGGGTTCGGTTTCGTAGTATTCGTCAGGGGGTCTCTTACCGCAAACCACCATAATATCCGGGTAGTAAAAGGCCACTTCGGTATCCTCTCTGCCCACGCGAAGCTTTACCGCCTCTTGGTGCACGCGACAGGGCAGGTTCTGGGCGAGCTGCCAGAAGTGGGCATGAATGTTTCCAGCAATACGGCTGTGCCGCAGGCTCGAGCCAGCCATGGCATAGACCTGACCCCCTACATACTCACGGCGCACCTCAGACCGAAGCTCGCTCTCGAGGTACTCTTCAGCGCTCATCAGCTTGGCAACCGGCTTGACCATAGACCTAGTGTAACCTCTCCAGGACAGGATTTACCTTGACCTTTTGCCGTTAGCGTTTAGTGAATTTCAATCCCCATCTCTTCCCGATACCGCTGCATGGCCTCCCAGTCGGTGCCCACCTCGGGCCGGGCCTGGGTGAGTTGATCCCAGGTGATGGAGGGGCGCCCAGAGGGCAGCTCGACCATCTCGATGCAGCCATCCACCGGGCAGACGTTGTGGCAAAGGCGGCAGCCCACGCAGTCGTCCTCGCGCACCACCGGCTGGGGGCGGGTGCTCACCGCCTGGTGTTTTCCGTTGGAGTGGACATCGTAGCGGTAAGGCGGCACCACCTGGCCGCTTGGGTCTACCAGGTCGATGCACTGGTGGGCCGTGTCGTTGCAGGCCACGTAGCAAAGGTTGCAGCGGATGCACTTGTCGGGGTCGATGCGGGCCACCGCCCGGAAGGAGAGGTCGAAGTCCTTGAAGTCGGAGATACGGTGAAGGCTTTTGCCCACCACCTCGGAGATGGTCTTGAAGCCTTTGGCATCCATCCAGGCATTGAGCCCGTCGGTCAGGTCTTCGATGATGCGAAAACCATAGTGCATCACGGCAGTACATACCTGAAGGCTGGTCGCACCCAGCAACAAAAACTCTGCCGCATCTCGCCAGGTTGAGATACCGCCCATGCCGCTGATGGGTACCCCCGACTTTCGCACCACCTCGTCCACGCCCAGCGAAGACAGCATGTTCAGCGCGATAGGCTTAACGGCGGGCCCCGCGTAGCCACCATGACCACCCTTGCCCCCGATGTTTGGGGTGATCTCGAGGGTATCCAGGTCTACCCCGATGATGGAATTAATGGTGTTGATGAGCGAAAGCGCGTTGGCCCCCGCAGCCAGGGCAGCCCGTGCCGGTGGCACCACCGAGGCCACGTTGGGGGTGAGCTTCACGATTACCGGAATCTTGGCGACATCCATCACCCAGCCGGTAATCTGCTGGCAGTAGCTCGGCACCTGACCCACCGCGCTGCCCATCCCCCGCTCGCTCATGCCGTGGGGGCAGCCGTAGTTGAGTTCGATACCGTCGGCGCCGGTGTCTTCGATCTTGAGGATGATGTCCCGCCAGGCCTCGGGGGTCGACTCCACCATGGCCGAAACAATCACCGCCCGGTCGGGCCAGTGGCGCTTCACGTCCCGTATCTCCCGCAGGTTGACCTCCAGTGGCCGGTCGGAAATTAGCTCCACGTTGTTGATGGCCAGCATTTTCTGGCCCCCATAGTGCCAGGCCCCATAGCGGTTGGACACGTTGAGCACGGGGGCCCCGATGGTCTTCCAGACCGCCCCGCCCCAGCCGTGCTCGAAGGCCCGGTGCACCTGGGCCCCGGAGTTGGTGGGGGGCGCCGAGGCCAGCCAAAAGGGGTTGGGCGACTTGATGCCAGCAAAGTTGATACTGAGGTCTGCCATGATTGACTCCTAAAAAGCGAGGAAAGAGAAAAGTAGAAAGAAGAAAGAGAAAAGTTGATAGAGGAAAGTAAAGTCAAAAGAAGGTTTGCTACTTTGTCTGCTTCCTCTGGGTTTGGATAGAGGTCTTGAGGCCGCTGATGATTTTGGATAGCTGACGGCATTGCTGAGATAGCTTTTCGAAGTCGGGCTCGGAGATGTATGCAACGTCGCAGGCAACATAGAGCTGGGAGCGGACTTCGCCACAGGAGGCCTTTGCGATGGCCAGGAACTGGTGGAACTCGTTGCGGTTGCCGCGCTCGTAGCCTTCGGCGATGTTGGACATAATGGAGACAGAGGCGCGTTGAATCTGATCCCTCAGGCCGTAGTCCTTAGCAAAATCGCCTTTGCGCGAAACTCTGTAAATCTCCTTGACCAAGGCTCTAGCCTGCTGCCAAGCAATCAAGCTTTCAAATCCTTCCACTTTCCGTTCCATACTTTCCTCTTTCCACTTTCCCCTTTCCACAGCCATTTACAGCTTGCGGTGTATCGCATGGGCTGCCAGCTTGCCGTCCTGCACGGCCATCACCGTGGAGGCCGAGCCTTTGGCGCGGATGCAGTCGCCACCTGCGTAAACTCCCGGCAGGCTGGTCTGGTAGTCCTGGTCTACCTTGATAAAGCCTTTCTCGGTCTCGAGGCCCAAGAGCTTCGCCACCGTAGGCTTCTCTTGCCCAATGGCTTTGACGATCTGGTCACAAGGCAGCACGAACTCCGATCCCGCCACGGGCACTGGGGCAGGCCGGCCCGTAGCGTCTGGCGCGCCCAGCTGCATCCGCACGCACTTCAAGCCGGTTACTTTACCGTCCTGAACCAGCACCTCTGTCGGCTGGGTGAGGAAGCGAAACTCAATTCCTTCTTTTTTAGCAAACTCAAACTCGTGGGGATAAGCGGTCATCTCTTTTTGGGTGCGACGGTAGACCATCGTCACGCGCTCGGCCCCCAGACGCTTGGCAATGGTGGCGCAGTCCACAGCGGTATTGCCTGCCCCTATCACCACCACCTCACGCCCCACCTGCAAAGCCCCTGGGTTCATCTTGGAGGTCTCGATATAGCCAAGGCCATCTACAATAAACTCCTCACCAGGAATGCCCAGCGGAGGCACTGCGCCCAGACCCACGCTCAGGAAAACCGCATCAAAGTTGTTGCGAACCTCTTCCCAGCTGAGGTTTTGCCCCAGCTCCATCTGGGTTTTTATCTCGACCCCAAGCCGTTTGACCATCTCGGCCTCGGCCAGGGCCACTTCCACCGGTTCGCGCAGCACAATAATGCCATAGGTAGAAAGGCCATTAGGCAATTCACGCTTCTCAAACACCGTTACGCTGTGGCCAAGTTTGGCAAGCTCTCCAGCACAGGTCAGGCCCGCTGGCCCAGCCCCGACTACCGCAACCTTTTTACCAGTAGGCGCACCAGGCTTAAACACATCTATGCCCCGCTGGTAAACGTAGTCGGTGGCGTAGCGCTGCAACCGCCCGATCATGATGGGTTTATGCTCGGCCCCCAGTACGCAGGCCCCCTCGCATAGCTCTTCTACTGGACAAACCCGTGCACACGTAGCGCCCATCAGGTTGGACTCCAGAATCGTCCGGGCCGAGCCCACGAGGTTCCCTGTAGCGATTTTCTTGATGAAGCTGGGAATATCTATGTGGGTCGGGCAGGCCTGGGTACAGGGTGCGTCGTAGCAGTAGAGGCACCGGTGGGCCTCGACCACTGCTTCGTGATCGCTCAGGGGCGGATGGTACTCACTCAGCACTTCCTCGGGTTTGATAACCTGCACACTTCCTCCTTTGCCAGCCGCTTGTGGAAGTTGGCTTAAAAAGCCAAGAGACCTTCTCGGTGAGCGATTCACTAAGAAGGTTCGAGCCCTCGCGGGAGCCGATTTAACCCAAACAAGCTGGCTTTATTGAAAGCGAATATACGAAGAAAAGCAGGCCGTTGTCAAGCATCCAGGTCTTTCTGGGGGCTTCAGTAGGTCTGCCGATTCAGAAACCCTCGAGCCCGCTCGATTGTGTTATAAGTAAAACCCAATAGTCTCATTATGTATTGACTTAAATGGTTCTATGTTATAAACATATTACATGTCGCTGAAACGAACTTCATCCAAAAAAAGTCTGGTTCGGGAACTCCTGCTAGACATAGCAACCGGGGCCATTGCAGCCTTGCTGCTGGTGCTGTTCGCCCGGATGGTGCCTGCCTATTAAGGCACAGGGGCTGCCGTTCACAAAGGGCCTGCGGCTACCTCGATTCCAGCCTGTTGAGCAAATTGCGCACCAGGCTGAAAAGCGTAGCAAGCACCTGCGTAAAATCACAGCATGTACGAGACGCTCGAGGGTACGGTAGTCCACGCTCAGGTCGCTAATATTCACGGAGCAGTTTTTTACGATGTGGTTTTGCAAACCCCAGAGGGAAGGCGCCATTTACGCTTTCAGGACACCTTTTTGAACCCGCCCCCTAGGGAAGGCGAGCATCTACGGCTCGAACTCATTTTGGGCAACGTTAACGAAGTCAGGCGAATTGCAGCACCTTAGCGGTGCTGTGGGGGTAGCTGATGATGGGTTTCAGAAGCCAAGCTAAACCAACCTTGAGCAAAGAAGGCTCAAGTTCGCTAAGTGTAAGATTTGACCCTATCCCAGCACCATCTGCCTTTAGAATCTAAGGTGTATATCGCTCCCAGTACAGCCGCGAGAGCGACGAATCATGAGCAGAACATAGGAGATAGATACCATATGCGCTTAGAACTGCCGGTCATTCCACTGCGAAACACCGTTATCCTTCCCCACACCACCACCCCGGTGGATGTGGGCCGCGCGAAGAGCAAGCGCGCAGTCGAAGAAGCAATGGGGGCCGACCGGTTGATCTTCCTGGTAGCACAGCGCGACCCGGAGGTTGACGACCCCACCCCCGATGACCTTTATGTCTGGGGTGTACAGGCCGTGGTGAAGCAGGCCATGCGCCTGCCCGATGGCACCTTGCAGGTGATGGTGGAAGCCCGGGCCCGGGCCGAAGTCAAGGACTATATCCCAGGCCCCTACCTGCGGGCCCGCGGCGAGGTGTTCACGGAAACTTTTCCTGCCGACGATACGGTCGTGCGGGTTTTGCTTGAAGAACTCAAGGATTCTTTCGATAAATACGTGGCAAGCCACAAATCGCTGCGGCTCGACCGCTACCAGCTAGAAGCGGTCAAGGGGACCAGCGATCCGGCCATGCTGGCCGACACCATCGCCTATCACGCCACCTGGACGGTGGCCGAGAAGCAGGAAATCCTCGAGCTCACCGACCTCGAGGCCCGGCTCAAAAAGGTGCTGGAGTTCCTTAGCCGCGACCTCGAGCGCTTCGAGCTGGACAAGCGCGTGGCCCAGCGGGTTAAAGACCAGATGGACACCAACCAGCGCGAATACTATCTGCGCGAGCAGATGAAGGCCATCCAGAAAGAGCTTGGCGGCGAGGATGGCCTGGGTGACCTCGAGGCGCTGCGCAAGAAAATCGAGGAGGTGGGCATGCCCGAGACGGTCAAGACCAAAGCCCTCAAAGAGCTTGACCGGCTCGAGCGTATGCAGCAGGGCAGCCCCGAGGCCACCGTGGCCCGCACCTACCTGGATTGGCTGACCGAGGTGCCCTGGAGCAAAGCAGACCCCGAGGTGCTGGACATCGCCCACACCCGCCAGATTCTGGATGAGGATCACTACGGCCTGAAGGACGTCAAGGAGCGCATTCTGGAATACCTGGCGGTGCGGCAGCTCACGCAGGGGCTGGATGTGCGCAACAAAGCACCCATCCTGGTACTGGTAGGGCCGCCGGGCGTGGGCAAGACCTCTTTGGGCCGCTCCATTGCCCGTAGCATGAACCGCAAGTTCCATCGCATCAGCCTGGGTGGTGTGCGCGACGAGGCCGAAATTCGCGGCCACCGCCGTACCTACATCGGGGCCATGCCGGGCAAGCTGATCCACGCCATGAAGCAGGTGGGGGTGGTAAACCCCGTCATCCTGCTGGACGAGATCGACAAGATGAGCTCGGACTGGCGCGGCGACCCTGCAAGCGCCATGCTGGAGGTGCTGGACCCCGAGCAAAACAACTCCTTCACCGACCACTACCTCGATGTCCCCTACGACCTCTCCAAGGTGTTCTTCATCACCACCGCCAACACCCTGCAAACCATCCCCCGACCCTTGCTCGACCGCATGGAGGTCATCGAGATTCCGGGCTACACCAACATGGAGAAGCAGGCCATTGCCCGGCAATACCTGTGGCCCAAACAGGTCAAGGAATCGGGCATGGAAGGCAAAATAGAGGTTACCGACGCCGCTATTCTGCGGGTGATCTCCGAGTACACCCGCGAGGCCGGTGTACGGGGCCTCGAGCGCGAACTGGGCAAAATTGCCCGCAAGGGGGCCAAGTTCTGGCTCGAGGGGGCCTGGGAGGGGCTCCGCACCATCGATGTCCCGGACGTACCCACCTATCTGGGCATACCCCGCTTCCGCCCCGACAAAGCCGAGACCGAGCCCCAGGTCGGTACGGCCCAGGGTCTGGCCTGGACGCCGGTGGGCGGTACCCTGCTGACCATCGAGGTCGCCGCTGTGCCGGGCAGTGGCAAGCTGAGCCTTACAGGTCAGCTGGGCGAGGTGATGAAGGAGTCGGCCCAGGCCGCCCTGACCTATCTGCGGGCCCACACCCAGGAGTACGGCCTACCGGAAGACTTCCACAACAAAGTAGACCTTCACGTACACGTACCCGACGGCGCCACCCCCAAGGACGGCCCCAGCGCGGGCATCACCATGGCTACCGCCATCGCCAGTGCCCTTAGCCGCCGTCCAGCCCGCATGGACATCGCCATGACCGGTGAGGTTAGCCTGCGCGGCAAGGTAATGCCCATTGGCGGCGTGAAGGAAAAACTGCTGGCCGCCCACCAGGCCGGTATCCACAAGGTTGTGCTGCCCAAGGACAACGAACCCCAGCTCGAGGATCTGCCCAGAGAAGTGCTGGAAGGGCTGGAAATCAAGCTGGTTGGGGATGTGGGCGAGGTGCTGGAGTACCTCCTGTTGCCCGAGCCAGCCATGCCCCCCGTGGTGCAGCCCGGCGAAAACCGTCAGCAACCCGGTGCCGGTGCCTGACCCAGCCCAGCAAGCCATTGAGCCCCCATTATGGGGGCTTTCCCCGTTATTCGTGAGTGTCCCGCAAGGCTTTCCAGAAACGCTCCTGTAGCTGTGGCTCCACCAACAGCCCACTCCCCCGCTTGCGGCGTACCCGGGGCCGCCCGTGTAAACCCTGTTCGGCCAACACCAGGGCCACCTCTTCCAGTGCCCGGCCCAGATCGTGCGTGGGCCGGTAAAAGATTTCACGCCGAAGTTTTCCCAGGGCATCAAAATACTCCACCTGCACCACCGCCCGGCCCTGCTCGAGCCACACCAGCACCTGATCCAGCCTTGCTTCCACCTCTTTAGATTACGCCAGAGGGGCCAGCTATTTGCCAGCCGGTGCTGTATTGCTAAAAAAATAAGCGCAGCTATTTGGCGCTGCGCTTATTGCACGACCGGCTCGCTAAGGAAGGCTAAAGCTTCTTGAGGGACTGAACCAGTTGCCCCAGTACGTTTTGAGCATCGCCGTAGAGCATCCGGGTGTTATCGGCGTAGAACAGCTCGTTTTCTACCCCCGCGAAACCTTTGCCCTGACCGCGCTTAATCACGATGGCGTTCCTGGCCCTGTCCACCTCTAATATCGGCATGCCGTACAGCGGCGAGCCCTTGCGCCGGGCGGCAGGGTTGACCACGTCGTTGGCACCGATGACCACTGCCACATCGGCTTGGGGGAACTCGGGGTTGATGTCTTCCAGGTCGTAGAGCTTCTCGTAGGCTACCCCGGCCTCGGCCAGCAACACGTTCATGTGGCCGGGCATACGGCCTGCCACCGGGTGAATGGCAAACTTGACCTCGATACCTTTGGCCTCGAGCACATCCGTCAGCTCACGCAGCTTGTGCTGGGCCTGGGCCACCGCCATGCCGTAGCCTGGCACAAAAATCACCTTGGAGGCATAGGCCAGCATGACCGCGGCGTCCTCGAGGTCAATCGGCTTGAGGCTGCCCTTAACCTCGCCGCTATCCTGCTCCACACCAAAACCACCCATCAGCACGCTCCATAGGCTGCGGTTCATGGCCTTGGCCATCAGCAGGGTGAGCAGGGTACCGGCGGCCCCCACCACTGTACCGGCCACGATGAGGGCAGCATTACCGATAGCAAAGCCTTCAAAGCCCACCGCCAGCCCGGTAAAGGCGTTGTAGAGTGAGATCACCACTGGCATATCACCCCCGCCAATCGGCAGGGTCATGAGCACCCCAAAACCCAAGGCCAGCAGGAAGAACACCAGAATCAAGGGCCCCGACTGGGTGAGGAGCACCATTATGGCCAGCACCAAAGCCCCTACCCCCACCGCAGCATTGACCAGCTTCTGGGCAGGGAACTGGATAGGCCGGCTCGACATCAGGCCCTGGAGTTTGGCAAAAGCAATCAGGCTGCCGGTGAAGGAAACCGAGCCTATAAGCGCACCCAGGATGGCCAGGAACTTGAGCCCCTGCGCTTCGCTAAACTCTCCCCGCAGAAGCTCCACGGCCGCAATAGCCCCGGCAGCCCCACCCCCCATGCCGTTGTAGATGGCTACCATCTGGGGCATATCGGTCATCTGTACCCGCTTGGCGGCAATCCAGGCCACCACCGTACCGAGGATGACCGCCAGAATCATCAGACCCTGGTTGTGCAGGCCAGGGACAAAAAAGGTAACCAGGGTAGCCGCGACCATCGCCACCCCAGCCCAGATCACCCCGCTTCGGGCCGTATTGGGCGAGGACATGCGCTTTAGGCCCAGGATGAAAAGGAAGGCCGTAACAAAGTAAACAAGCTCGACGAAGTTCTCCATAACTGCGGATCGCAAAAGCAGATAGCCAAGTAGCCCTAGAGCTGCTGGCTGCCTGTCTTAAGCTACTGACCCCCCTTCGGCTTCCGCTCAAACATTTCCAGCATCCGCTCGGTTACGGCATAGCCCCCAGCGGCATTGGCCGCGCCCAGAATCACCCCAAAAAAGCCAATGGCCTGTTCCAAGGGCGTTTCGGCATGGCCCAGCACCACCATAGCCCCCACCACCACAATGCCGTGGATGAAGTTGGAGCCGGACATCAGGGGGGTATGCAAAATAACCGGCACCCGGCTTATCACTTCGTATCCGGTAAAAGCCGCCAACAAAAAGATATACAGCGCAGCCCAGGTTGAGTCCATCAAGCACCTCCTACCAGCGCCCGGGTGGGCGCATGGGCAATCTCGCCTTGGTGGGTCAGAAGAGCCCCTGCCAGAATTTCGTCGCTCCAGTCGGGCGCAAGCTGCCCATCTTTAATGAGCAGCTTGGATAGGTTATAGAGGTTTTTGGCGTACATCTCGCTGGCGTGCACCGAGAGCGCACTGGGCAGGTTCAAAGGCCCCACCACCTTGACCCCACCGACCTCGAGGGTCTGTCCGGGCTGGGTTAGCTCGCAGTTGCCACCGGACTCGGCGGCCAGATCCACAATAACTGCGCCAGGGTTCATGCGCTCCACCATGTCTTTGGTGATGAGGATGGGCGCTTTGCGGCCCGGAATCTGGGCGGTGGTGATCACCGCGTCCATGCTGCCCACTTCTTTGGCCAGGGCCTCGTGCTGAATTTTCTTTTCTTCTTCGGTCAGCTCGCGGGCATAGCCCCCTTCGCCCTCGGCGCTGATGGGCAGCTCGATCACCTTAGCCCCCAGCGAAAGGGCCTGCTCGGCAGCGGCTTTGCGCACGTCGTAGGCCCAGACGTTGGCCCCCAGGCGGCGTGTGGTGGCGATGGCCTGCAAACCCGCCACCCCCACGCCCATCACCATTACCTTGGCCGGGCGAATGGTACCGGCGGCAGTGGTGAGCATGGGGAAAAACCGGCTGCTCTCGCGGGCCGCAATCAGGGCCGCCACATACCCAGCCACGGTGGCCTGGGAAGACAGCACGTCCATGCTCTGGGCACGGGTAATGCGGGGCACCAGCTCCATGGCCAGGGCGGAAATCTTGCCTGTAGCCATGGCCTGCACCCGCGACGGGTTGCGGTGGGGGTACATCAGGCCCGCCACAATGGTACCGGGCTCGAGCTGGGCCAGGTCGGGCTCTTCCAGGGGCTGCACAGTAAGCACCACCTGTGCACCTTTGAAAAGCTGGTCTCTAGTAACCACGTCTGCCCCAGCATTGCGGTAAGCGTCGTCACTGTAGAAGGCCTGGGCGCCTGCGCCCGTCTCGAGGCGTACAGCCCAGCCTTCCTTGATCAGACGGCCTACCACCTCTGGCGTAAGCGCCACCCGGCGTTCGCCCGGGGCGGTCTCTTTGGGAACTGCGATTAAAACCATTGAACCTCCTATAAAAAACGTGCCGCAGCGTTGGTATACCTTCTCCGCAGGGAAGTATACCAGTGTGTGAATAGAGAGCAACGTCCCGACCCAAAGCATTGACCTCGGTTTCCCGCGCTGGATACAATCGCTTCTGTTCAGATAAGGAGCGCTTGTGGATTTCCAGGGAAAAGTGGTGATCGTGACCGGGGGCGCTTCGGGCATGGGGGAGGCTTCCGCCCGGGAGTTCGCCAGAGCGGGGGCCAATGTGGTGATTGTGGATCGGAACCGGGCCTTAGCCCACCGCATCGCCGCCGAGCTAGGCGCAGAAGTGCAGGTTGGGGATGTGAGCGATTCGGCTTTTTGCAACGCGGTGGTGGCAGATACCCTGGCCCGGTACGGGCGGCTCGACGTGCTGGTCAATGCGGCGGGCATCATCGTGCGGGCCAGCGGCGAAGACACCAGCGACGAGCAGTGGCAGCGCATCATGGCCGTGAACGTTAGCGGCACCTTCTTTATGTGCCGGGCTGCCATCAAAGCCATGAAGCCCCAGGGGAGCGGCGCCATCGTCAACTTTGGCTCCATCTGGGGCGAGCTGGGGGCCGCCGGGGTGGCCGCCTACTGCGCCAGCAAGGGGGCGGTGCACAACCTTACCCGCGCGCTGGCCCTCGACCATGCCAGGGACGGCATCCGCATCAACGCGGTCTGCCCCGGCGAGGTCAACACCCCCATGCTCCAGTCCGAGCGCAAGGAACCCGTTACCCCCGAACTGCTGCAGCGCCTGGCCGATACCGTGCCGATGGGCCGCCTGGCCGACCCGCGCGAGATTGCCCAGGTGGTGCTGTTCCTGGCCTCGAGCAAGGCCAGCTACATGACCGGCTCGCTGGTGTTGGTAGACGCAGGGTTCGCAGCCCGCTGAGGCACCGGTCGGCCATATACCCATCTGAAGGGAGCACGCCATGGAGTACCGAAATCTGGGCCGAACCGGCGTCAAGGTTGCGCCTTTGGCTCTGGGAACCGACAACATCCTGAACCCCACCCCCGAAAAAGAAGCCCAAAAGATGATTTTGCGCGCCATAGAGGCCGGTATTAACCTGCTTGACACTTCCAATAGCTACATGCGGGGCGAGGCCGAGCGGGTGATCGGCCAGACCCTAAAAGAAAGTGGCCTGCGCGACCAGGTAATTGTGGCCACCAAAGCCCACTACCCCACCGGCCCCGGCCCCAACGACTGGGGGAACTCGAGGCTACACCTGATGCGGGCTTGTGAAGACTCGCTCAGACGCCTGCAGACCGACCACATCGACCTGTATCAGCTGCACCGCCCGGTTTTCGACATGCCCATCGACGAGACGCTCGCGGCCCTGACCGACCTGGTGCGCCAGGGCAAGGTGCGCTACATTGGCAGTTCCACCGCTCCGGCCTGGAAGGTGCTGGAGGGCATACTGGTGAGCGAGCTGAAGGGCTACGTGCGCTTTGTGTCCGAGCAGCCGCCCTACAATTTGCTGGATCGGCGCATCGAAAACGAGCTAATTCCCATGGCCCAGGCCTATGACCTGGCTGTTCTGCCCTGGTCGCCCCTGGCCATGGGGATGCTGGCCGGACGCTACGCCGACCAGGAGCTTCGCCCGGAAGGTTCCCGCGCCCGCCTGCGGGGCGGAATTTATGCCGAGCGGGTCTCTGCCCGGGCCGTGCAGATGGGCAACCGTTTTGTAAAACTGGCCCGCGAGGCCGGCTACGACCCCGCCCAGCTAGCCATCCTGTGGGTCAAGGATCAGCCGGGCATCACCGCCCCCATTCTTGGGCCTAAGAGCGTGGAACAGCTCGAGCACCTCCTCCCGGTGCTGGAGATGTCCTTACCTGAGGACATCCGGGCCGCCTGCGACGGGTTGGTGCCGCCAGGCAGCGCAGTAGCCAACTTTCACAACTCGGCCCCCTGGATGAAAATGCAGCTGGAGGTAGGTTGAGCCAGCCCAATTTGGAAACTCAGCAGGCCCCGAAGCCCTTCAGCGCCCCCGCAATAGCACAACGCCCGGCCATACATTGGCCGGGATTTTGAAACAAAAAGCGCACTTACCTCGTTTGATTCAATACTTTTACCTGAGGCGGGCAGCTTTGAGCTAAACTGTATAGAACGCTTAAGGCAGATTTACTGTGCTGGATTCGTAGAAGAGCCCACAGAAGCCGTAGCCGCCGAAGGCTTGGCACCGGGGGCCATGACCATGTTCATGTCCCGGCCCAGCATCTCTGGGCGCATTTCCACAAAGCCAACGCCTTCCAAATCTCTGGCAATGCGATCCAAAAGCTTGTAGCCCAGTTCCTGGTGGGCCATCTCACGCCCACGGAACATAATCGTGACCTTGACCTTGTGCCCTTCCTCAAGGAAGCGCCGGATGTGCCCAAGTTTGGTGTTGTAGTCGTGGGTCTCAATTTTGGGGCGGAGCTTCATGCTCTTGAGTTCGGTGCGCTTGGCTTTCTTGCGGGCCTCCTTCTCGGCTTGCTGCTGCTCGTAGCGCCACTTTCCGTAGTCGAGCAGCTTGGCGACTGGAGGAACCGCATTGGGCGAGACCAGAACCAGGTCATATTCGCGCTCTTTGGCCATGCGCAAGGCTTCGCGGGTATCCACTACCCCAACCTGTGTGCCGTTTTCGTCAATCAGGCGTACCTGACGCACTCGAATCCGCTCATTTACTGGAACGTCCTTGGTTATAAGTTCACCTCCGCAAGCAACAAACCCAGCTGAGTTGAGTTGCCCACATCCTCGAGTGTACACAAAAAGCGGGTTGCGCGGCAACGCTTGGGCGCCATGCGGGCTGCATAAGGTTCTGAAAAGCTCGGCGAAATGCCCTCTCCAACAGTAGCATAAAGACACCATGCTAACCACAACCGACCTACCAGGTATAAGGCTCCTAACCCTAAACGACCCCCAGCGGCGAAACCCGCTCTCCCCTGCCCTGGCCAAAGACCTGCTGGCTGCCCTGGATGCTGCCGAGCAAGACCCGGCCATCCGGGCGGTAGTACTAACCGGGGCAGGCCCTGCCTTTAGCGCCGGGGCCGACCTGGAATTTCTCAAGCAGGTTACCACTGCCGGCGCCGAAGCCAACTATGCCCACTCGCGCGAGCTAATGCGCCTATTTCACCGGGTTTACACCTTTCCCAAGCCCACCCTTGCTGCCGTTAATGGCCCCGCAGTAGCCGGTGGGGCCGGTCTGGCCACCGCCTGCGACCTGGTGGTTATGAGCGAGCAGGCCCAGATCGGTTACACCGAGGTAAAAATTGGCTTTGTAGCCGCTCTGGTAGGGGTAATTCTGGTGCGGGCAGTGGGCGAAAAACACGCCAAAGAACTGCTGCTTACAGGCAAGCTGGTCTCGGCCCTGGAGGCCTACCGCATGGGGCTAGTAAACAGGGTGGTGCCAGCCGAACAGGTGCTGGACGAAGCCCTGGCCCTGGCCCAGGAGGTCGCAACCAACGCCCCCACCTCGCTCTCGCTGACCAAAGAGCTGTTGAATGCCTTGCCGGGAATGGGCCTCGAGGACGGCTTTCGGCTGGCCTCCATTGCCAACGCCTGGGTGCGCGAGACCGGCGACCTGGCCGAGGGCATCGCCGCCTTCTTCGAAAAGCGCCCACCCCGGTTTTAGCGTTTTCTAAGGGCCTTCAGTTGCTCGGCAGCCTCTACCGCGCTAATCTGGCCTTGTTCCAAAGCGGCCAGGATGGCCTCTTTTTCCTGGGGGCTGGGCCCCTCGGGCATCTCCTGGTACTCGTAGCCCAGCACCTTGAGCAGGGCTTCGAAGCGGGCCCGGATGGTGGGATAGGACAACCCCAGGATCCGCTCCACCTCCTTTAGGTTGCCCCGCACCTTGATGTACAGGCGCAAAAACTCCAGGTGTTCGGGGGGCAACAGGGCAAACTCGTTGGGCTGAAACTCGCCGCGGATCTCGCTGTGGCAGGCAGGACAAAAAAGAGTTGTTACGCGCAGGCGCCCGTGGCAACCTTCCACCGGGCATTGGGTAGGCATGGGAAACACACTCATACACTCTCCATGAACCCCACCTGAAGCTTTTTGTTTAGGGTTAGGTCAAAGTCAACCGGATGCAAGAGCAGCTCCTGGCACAGCTTCAGGTGGGGGCCCCAACAAAGGAGACAAACCAAAGACATTTCTTACCAGGACACATATCGCGGTCGCCCCTATTTTCTTTGTAGCATCTTCCCTGAAGACCGCCCTAGGCAGTGGCCTTTAGCGTTCTGTCAGCTGGGGTTTACCATATACCCACCCTGATATAGACCTGCTGCGGGGCTTTGGCCTGAAAGGCCTTAGGCTTCACCTCTAGCTCCAGCAGTGCAAATGGGGGTAATTTGCGCAGCTGCCAGGTCTGGCCCCGCAGGGCCTTTAGGGCAGCAGCAACCTGGGGAGGATGGCCCTTTGAGTGGCGCAGGGCCTGGAGGCCTATGCTTAGAAAGAGCTCGAGCAGCACCAGTGGCGCGAATAAAACGATGGGTATGGGTATCGCCTGCACCCGCACCCACAGGTACACAAACCTTGGGCGAAGCAGGTGCAAGCCTCGCCAGCCTGGCGAAATAGCTACTTTAGACACTGCGGTCATTATATGCGCCTCCAAGCTGGGGGAAGCAAAGCCCACCCTCAGACCACCTCAATCAAGACCTTCATGGGGCCGGAGACTTTTGTCACCCCGTTTTTCTCGCTAGCCACCTCGTTGACCTCTATATCCACCAGGCGCCCTTCGGGCAGTTCGCCCTTGAGCATATCCAGAATGCCCGCCAGGTCGATGCCCTGGGCACTTAGCTGCTGCTTGGTCTCGGGGGGAATGAAGTTGGCGGCAAACTTGGCCAGAGCAGCCGGCAGGTTGACCTTGAGCTTAACCTCTTCACCATCCACCACGATGCGGAGCATCCTGGCGATGCCTCTGGGGGCAGTGGGGGTGCTGGCCACCGCATAGGCCAGGCCCGGGCCAGGGGCCGCCTGGGGCGTTCCCGATTCCATTGCTTCCAACAAGCGAATGGCCTCCTCTGCCGTTATCTTGCCTTCCTTGACCATATTCATAATGCGCTTCTTGTCTTCCATAAACACTCCTTTTAGAACTGGGCTAGGTTTACCGCGCGCGCACTTCCAGATTGCCCATGCGAAGCGCAACCTCGAGGCTGGCCTGGCCGTCTCCAAGCTGCCTAACCCCACTCGAGCCGTAGTCAAAGCCCCGGATTTCCTGGTTGCCCGTGCTCACGCTGGGGTTCAGCCGAACGCTGCTACCGGGCAGCAAGTCCAGTTCGGCGTTGCCCATCGAGACCCGCAGGCGGTGTGTGCCGTCGCGCAACAGGAGTGAGCCTTCGATGTTGCCCGCCGTTACCTCGAGGTCGAGCCCCTCTACCGCCCTTAGTTCGACGTTGCCCACAGCCACCCGGCCCCGTAAGAAGGCGATCCCCTCGGCCTCGATCTGGCCCGCCTTGCCATCCACCTCCAGACCCCAGCCAGGGGGCAGCCGCAGCTCCAGCGTGCCCGTCCGGCCCAGCAAACCATGCAAAAAGCCCTCAGCGAACCAGTTTGGCACAACCTCGAGGTCTTCCCCCAGTGGGCGCACTTCTGCTGAACCCTCAACCACCGGCCTCTTTAAGCCTGGGTCGAGCCTGGCCTCGAGCTGGCCTGCCATAAGCCGGACCCGCACCCAACGCAGCCCCTCTGGCTGCCCGTCCGCAGCCGCAGGAGCGGCATACTGCTCGCCCATGGTCTTTCTGGCCTCTTCAACTGCCGCCTCGCCCTCGTCGAGGGCCGAAAGCAGCAGATCGGCTTCCTGCTGGGTAATTTTGCCCGCCTGTAGCAGGGCCTGGATGCGTTCTTGCTCAGTCATGGGAACCTCCGTAGACAAACGAAACCAAATTGCTATCTAAGCTTTTTGCAGCCGGTGACCTTTTACCTGGGAGGGCTCGAGGGCCTCAGCCCAGGCCCTGAGTTGCCAGGCAATGCGATGTCGAAGGGCATGCCTGGGCAACTGCCGCTCCAACTCGGCCTCCTTACGATAGGTGTTCATTTTGTCGGCCACTAGCACGGCAAGCTCCACTGAATTGAAATGCCCAAACATAACTGCCCTCCTTGGTTATAAATATAAACCAAGGTTTTACATTTTGTCAATATCTGCTTTACATATCCAGAAGATTAGTTTTCTACATCTGCCCCAGCAGCGCCTGGAAGCGCGCTATTCGCTCAAGCAAGACCTCCATACCGCCCTGCCAGAATTCCTCCGACTCCAGATCAAAGCCAAAGCGGGCGGCCAGTTGCTCGGCTGGGTATTTGCCCACCGAGGCCAGCAGCGCGTCGTAGCGGACCACAAAACCTTGGCCCTCTTCCTGGTAGCGCCGGTACAGCGCCAGGCCAAACAAAAGCCCGAAAGCATAGGGAAAGTTGTAAAAGTTCGCGCCGTAGTAGTGGCCTTTCACGGCCCACATGTAGGGATGATAAGAGGCCAGGGCCTCGCCATAGGTGGCTTGCTGGGCCTCCAGCATTAGCTGGCAAAACTCGTCCGCCGAAAGCTCGCGCTCCCGCCGCCGGGCAAACACCGCCTGCTCGAACAGGAAGCGCGAGTGAATGTCGACAATCACCTGGGCAGCACTTTGCAGGCCTCCCTCGAGCACCCCCAGCTGGTCAGCCGGCGGCAGCACCTGCAAAGCCGCCTCACCCACCACCGTTTCGTTCATGATGGAAGCGGTCTCGGCCAGGGTCATGGGCTCCTGACGCAGCAGATGGGGCACCTCCCGCAAGCAGTAGTTGTGGTAGGCGTGGCCAAGCTCGTGGGCCAGGGTCGAGAGCGACTCGAAGCTGTCCTCGTGGTTGAGCAGGATGCGCGAGCGCCCCTGCCCTACCGGGGTGCAGTAGGCCCCGCCCACCTTGCCCTTACGGGGTGGCGCATCCATCCAGCGCTCGGCATAGGCCCGCTCGGCCAGGTCGGCAGCAGCAGGCGAGAAGCCCGATAGGTGCTCGACAATAAATTGCCGTCCTTCTTCCCAGCTCCACTTTTTGGGGCTTTGGCCGGGCAGTCCCACCGGGGCAAACAAATCCCACCAGTCCAGGCGCTCTTTCCCAAGCGCGCGGGCTTTGCTGACAAAGTAGCGCCGCCAGTGGGGAAAGCTCTGCACCATCACCTGCTGCAGCGCATCCAGGGTCTTTCGGCTGATGCGGTTTTCAAACAAAGCGGGAGCCAGGTCGTCTTCCCAGCCGCGCTTGCGGTTCAGGGTCGAGACCTCGCCTTTGTAGCCGTTCAGGGCTGCCGAAAGGGCAATTTCGTTGGCTTTCCAGGCCGCAAGCTCGGCCTCATAGGCGGCCTTTCGCACCGCCTCGTCGGGGTGCATGGCCAGGTTACGCACCGCCGAAATGGGCAATTCTTCCCCATTCAGCACCGCGACAATCTGGCTGCTGAGGTTGCCGTGGAGCTTGACCCAGGCTCGTCCACCTGAAAGCGAGAGTTCGGAGGCCAGCACTTCTTCTGCTTCCGACATCATGTGCTGGGAAAGCACTTTAGCTTCCTCGATTAGAATTTGGTAATCGCCTGCCTGCACCGCCTCGGCATCCAGGCGGGCCAACCAGCGCTGAAGACGGGGGCGTAGCTTCTGGTACTCGAGGTAGAGCAGCTCGAGCTCCGAGAGCTTGGCCTGGGCTAGGGCATCGGAGCTATCGGCATCTACCCGCATCAGCACGTAGGCATACAACGGCCCCAAAGTCTCACCAAAGGCGTTAAGCCTGGTAATCAGGGCCTCGAAGGTTCCTCGGTCGGCAGCCCCTTCCGACCCACAGTGGGTTCGGATAAAATCTTGCAAATCCCGCAGTTGGCTGGCAACCTGGCTCCAGGTAGACTGAAACTTTTCGGATTCAAAGCCCGGGAAAAGAGAGTCTATATCCCAGGTCGGAAGTTCGGCAGTGGCTTGGCTCATATGTACAAGTATAGGGACTGAGCTGAAGCCAGGATAGCGGTTGTCGAAAATGACCCACTGGGCTCACTTCTGCCGCTTAAAGCGGCCACAAAAACACCCGTTTTGTTCGCTGGGGTTCCCTGGGCTTTCTGCTGGCGTGGGCCGAAGATCGGTGGGGGTTCAAAGAAGCGCGATAAAATCCTGGGTATGCAGTTTCCGGTGCGCGTTCCCATCCAGGTGCGTTTTAGCGACCTTGACACCCTAAAGCACGTCAACAACGCAGTTTACCTGACCTACGACGAAGTGGCCCGGGGCCATTACCTGGGTCGGACAGGTGCCGCCATTGATGGCGGAAACTTTGTAATGGCCAGGGCCGAGGTAGATTACGTCCGGCCCATCCTGTTTGATGGCACGGTAGAAATTGCCATCCGGGTCGAAAAGGTGGGCAACTCGAGCTTCCGCACCTATAGCGAGACCTGGGCCAGCGGTGAACTGGCGGCCCGCATCAAGGTGGTGGTGGTCTGGCTCGAGGACGGCAAACCAGCCCGCATCCCCGATAGCCTGCGCGAGGCCATTCGGGCTCTGGAAGTCGAAGCGGTAGAAGGGTTGTGAGAGCGGTTCCCGCGAATGCCCAGACCTGCACAGCACAGCCACCTCCCGGATGGGCGGCAACATCTGTGAAGAGCTAGAGCAGTTTTTAGCTATGCTGGAGCGGTTCGGTTCAGCCCTACAGCCGCAGAATACCTCTCTCCAGCGCTACCGTTACGGCCGCGGTGCGGTCGTCTACCCCCAGCTTTTCGAAGGTGTGCAGCAGGTGGGTTTTGACGGTGGCCTCACTAATTTTTAGCTTGCGGGCAATTTCTTTGTTGGAAAAGCCTTTGGCTACCAGGGCCAGCACCTCGAGCTCACGCACCGACAAGGTTTCTTCGCTGGGGCCGCGCATCCGGCCCAACAGACGGGCGGCTACCGGGGGCGAGAGCACCGCTTCACCTTTGGCACACAGCCGCACGGCGCGGAAAAGCTCCTCACGCGGGACATCCTTGAGCAAGTAGCCGGTAGCGCCCGCCTCCACCGCACGCACGATTTCGGAGTCGGTGTCGTAGGTGGTCAGCACCAGCACCTGAACTTTGGGGAAGCGGGCCCGCACCTGCCGGATGGCGGTTACCCCGTCCATCTGGGGCATACGCAGGTCCATCAGCACCACATCGGCCCCGACCTGCTCGAGCACGCTCAGGGCCTCCAAACCATTGGAAGCTTCACCGACCACCACAAAGTCGGGCTGGGAAGAAAGCAGCCCCGAAAGGCCGGCCCGTACCACGGGGTGGTCGTCTACCAGAAGAATCCGAATAGGGGTTGGGGCAGTCATAGCGATCTCTCCTCTGTTCTGGAGGGAGTCCCGTACAGGGGCAGGCTAAAGGCCAGGGTGGTGCCCAGCCCAGGCTCACTCTCCACGGTCATCCGGCCTCCCAGGGCCTCTACCCGCTCGCGCATTGAGCGCAGGCCAAAACCACCCGAAGTAGACGGTTGCAGGCCCACCCCGTCGTCTTGCACGTCCATCAGCACCATGTCGCCCAGGTAGGAAAGGGTGAGGGTGGCGTGGCGGGCCTTGGAGTGTTTGCGCACATTGGCCAGGGCCTCCTGGGCAATGCGCAGCAGACCCACCTCGAGCTCCGGGTGCAGCGGGCGGGGCTCGCCGGTCAGGGTGAACTGTGCGCTGACCCCACTCTCCTGCTGCCAGCGCCTCATCAGCCGCTGCAAGGCTTCGGGCAGTGAGGTGTTCTCGAGAATTTCGGGTCGCAAAGCCCAGACCATCCGGCGGGCCTCCGATAATCCCTCGCGGGCTGCGTTGCGGGCCTGTTCCAGGTAGTGCGTGGCCGAAGTCTCGTTTTCCGAGGCCATCTCGGCGGCCTCGAGCTGCACCACAATGCTGGCAAAGCCCTGGGCCAGGGTGTCGTGAATCTCGCGGGCCAGGCGCTGGCGCTCCTCCAGGATGCCAGCCTGGCGCGAGGCCTGCTCGAGCTCACGGCGGGTGCGCTCGAGTTCCTCCCGCGCTTTGGTCTCCCGTACCAGGAGCTCGAGGGTAAACAGGGCATACCCCGAGTACAAAAAGGCGATGAAGATAAAAAAGGCCAGGCTCAGGTTGGGGTACTCGGCAGGGGTGGGCAGGGCACCCCAGGAGGTGGTTCCCTGCGGCCCCTGGCTCAAGACGATTTCAAAGGTAATCTGCAAGGGCTCCTGCTGGGCCCACCAGAGCGACAAAGCGCCCAACCCCAGCACGATTAGGAGCACCACCCACAGCGGCAACCAGTAGCGGGCCACCACCGGAACCAGGCCCAGGGCCAGAAAAGGAAGGTAGTTCTGGCTAAGCCAGGCCACCACCCCCACCCCAATAAGGATCAGGAAGGCAAACTCCCAGGCCCGGCGCTGCCCTGGCCGCACCGCCCACACCACCACCCCCAGCACGGCCACCGCTGCGCCAATGCGCCAGGCCGTCTGGGTGGGGTCTTGCCAGGGCAGCAAGGTGGGCACCTCGAGCGGGCGGGCTGGCACCAGCAGGGTAAAGGCCAGCACCGTGAACAGGTTGAGGGCGGTCAAGAGCACCACCACCTGCGCCACCGGGCGGCCTGCAAAAAAGCTCCGGAATGGCCTGAGCATACAAAAATTGTAGCCCAGCCTGCTTCAGTGGTTTGCGCAGGAATGCCCATTTGCCTGCTCTACGCAAAAACTTGGTTCTCATGCAAAAATGGGCCTGTCTCCATCGCCCACGGGCTCAAAAGGGCGGGTTTGCCAACAGGAGGTCTCATGCAGAAAATCACCTTGCCTCATCGCTACTCGGCCAGCGGTTCACGTTTTCGCGAAGCCTCCATCGAGACCGGCTGGTTGTGCTTTAAAAACGGCACGGTCTCGATCCGCATCCACCTTCCGCTGGTCACGCGCCTCGAGCTTTCTTATCAGATGCGCGACTGGCTGATGGCAGTGGCGTTTGTGGGATTATTTGTGGGGCTCTCTAGCCTGGGCTTGCGCTGGCTAGGCTGGCTCAACATTCCCCAGCTGTTGAAAATAAATCCCGCGCTGCTGGAGTATGGCGCGCTTGCCCTGGCCCTCGTCGCCTTCGTCTCGTATCTTCTGTTTCCCATCCGGGTGCTCTACCTCTACGACGGCAACGCCGCACCGCTTCTGGTGCTGGGCAGCAAAAAGGCCATCGAGGACATGGAAAACACCCTCTGGGCTTTCTTAGAGGCCCATAAAAAGCAACCCTGAGGATCGAGGCGCCCCCCGCGAACCCACGGCCCGGCGTGTTCAGGTGCGGCCTGGCGAGCGGGCGCCTGAGCCTCTTAACCCGACCATCGACCACCCTGATAACACCCCATTCCGAAAGACCTTCGCCCCACTACCCCTGAGCCTGTTTGTTGCCCAACAAAGCATAAGAAATGTCTTTGATTTGTTCTCCTTCTGGGACTCCCACCTGACACTGGTAGCAACAGCCCGAAAAAACCAGGATGTTTTGACCCACCCCAAGCGGGATGCTTCAGGTGGGGCGCAAATCAGATGGGTATTTTCATTTGGCAACCAAATAGTTTACAAAAGTTGTCATCTTTGATAACCTGGCCTGCATCGGCTGGGGATACCCAGCCAGTAGGGAGGACAGATGTCGCTTTCACGCAAGAGTACACAGGCTACACCGGTTCTGCCCCAGCAGACCATCCGGCCCCAGTACGGCCTGCTGGGGCTGGGGTTTTTGGGGGCAGCCTGGCTCTATGTGCAGTTGCCCACATCCCAGGGCCTGCTGCTTTTGCTGGGGGTGGGGCTGGGCTTTAGCCTGTTTCACGCCCGGTTCGGCTTCAGCTCAGCCTTCCGTCAGCTTCTGAGCGTGGGGCAGGGGCGGGCCTTGCAGGCCCACATGCTGCTTCTGGCCGTTACCGCCACCCTGTTTGCCCTTTTGTTTGCCCTGGGCCAGGGTCTGGGCGGCCAGCCGCTCGCGGGATACCTGGCCCCCATTGGGCCGGGGCTCTTGCTAGGGGCTTTTTTGTTTGGGGTAGGGATGCAACTGGCCGGGGGCTGCGCCTCGGGCACGCTGTACGCCACCGGGGGCGGCAGCCTGCTGGGCCTGCTCACCCTGGTGAGCTTTATGGGGGGCTCGGTGCTGGGGGCCTGGAACCTCGAGTTCTGGACTTCAGGGCCAGGGGCTGTAGGCAGCCTGCCGCCCATCTCGCTGGCCGAGCGCTTGGGGTTGTGGGGGGCGCTGGCCCTGACGCTTGCACTGGTGGGGGGATTGGCTCTTTTGGCCGAGTGGGTCATCCGCAAGCGGCAGCCCCCGCCGCTTTTCCAGCCCCAGGGGCCTAAGGGCTGGGCTCGAGTGCTGCGCGGCACCTGGCCGCTGTGGGTGGCTGCTTTGGTGCTGGCCGTGCTCAACGCGGCGGTGCTCTACGTAAGCGGCCGCCCCTGGGGCGTTACCTACAGCCTGACCCTGTGGGGTTCGCAGGCCGTGGAAGCCCTGGGCCTGGCCCAGCCGACGTTTTGGGGGTTCTGGAACGGCCAGTCGCCCCTGGGGCTCTCGCCCCTGGGCCACCCCACCGCCCTGACCAACCTGGGCATCCTGCTGGGCGCGCTATTGAGCGCCGCCGCCGCCGGGGTGTTCGGCAAAAACCCCCGCCTGGGCTGGAAAACCCTTCTGGCCGCGGTGGTGGGTGGGCTCCTGATGGGCTATGGGGCCCGGCTGGCCTACGGCTGCAACATCGGCGCCTACATCGGCGGGGTGGCCTCCTTCAGCCTGCACGGCTGGGTCTGGCTGGTCATGGCCTTGCTGGGCACCGGGGCTGGGCTGCTGCTGCGCCCCTGGTTTGGGCTGTCGAACCCCAAACCCACCGACTCGGTTTGCTAGAGCGGTCTTTGGAGAGAATGGTTCGATCCCGATCAAAAAAAGGGCTGTTTGATGCTCATTCTTACCGCTGGGAAACTCGAAAACATGCGCCTGCGCCCAGAGGCGAGAATAGCCAGGACCACGATAAAGACCAGCATCAGGGCGGCGAGAACTTTCATAGGTTCCCCCCTATGCCTAGTTACCCGGCGCCGAACCGCTGCGGCGCACGATGGGGGCTTGGGAGCCCTGGCAACCAGCCAAGCGGGAGCTGGCTTTTAACAGCATTCTGGGTTCACGCTGAGGCTCGGCTGCGTCTACTAACCCCACAGGCTTTGGCCTTGGGCTTTGCCCTAACGGCCAGCGCTGGGCTTGGGCAGGTGTCTGTTGTTGGAGCCGACCTTCCAGGACGTCGTACATAAGGAACCATGTGGCTATCGTGACCCCAGGTTCATCGGCAAAAGCCAGGGCTTTCTTAGGCAACGTCGCCTGGCTCCTGAGGGTTCCTGTACCCCTCAAACGCAGGGTGCCCGTGAGCCCTACGGATTCCACAAGGCCCTCCAGTTGCTCTGTTAAGGTGCTGAAGGTAAATGTGTCCGTCCCCCTAACGTCTTGCTCAGGCCGAGGCGGGCGGTCGCCGCACGGGTAATCTTCTTTGAAGCGGTAGGTGTATTCCCCATCCAGCTCGAGGTTGAAAAGTGGAAGGGTAAGTTTATAGGTTTTGCCCGAACCCATCTCGGCAACAGCAAAACTTTCACCCGGTGGCGCCACCCGGGGCTCCCCGCCCGCAATGAAGCTGTAATCGATGGTGCGGCGAATCGTTCCCTCATTTGGGGCACAAACACAATCTTCCACCAGGTTCAGGCGATACGTTACCCTGGCCCGCGCAAAGCCACCGGGTCTTGGCTTCGCGTAAAAAACAGCACCTATGTCTTTTCCTATGGCCTGGGTGTTTGTCACGTCGAGGGCGTTTTCGGCAAAAGCATCCACTGAAAGTTGCCCGCCATCGCGAAAGGTGCGACTAGCGATCACGACGGTCTGAAACTCCATCCAACCCTCGCTATCAACTACCTTTATTGAGGAGGCCACCGTCACCGTGCGTCCTCTGTCAGCAATTTGTGCAGTGACACGCACTGGGTTGGGTCTGGGCAGGCTTTTGGGAGCCAGGTAGACCCTGGCGCTGGGCTTGCCCTCATCAAGCAAACGCCCCAGCGCGTCGCTGCCCCCCGGAACTCCCTGCACCGCCCAGGCGGTAGCAGGAACCGCAGTAATCTCTGCCAGGTTGTACCCAGAGCCCGCATCCAAAGCTGCGGGGCTGATTTTTAGGGCCGTCAGGGTGAGTCGCGCGCCCACCCGCACCGACTGCTGCTTCGGGTAGATTTTGTAGCGAACGGTCGCGGCATAGTCTCCCGGCCTCCTGACCTGGGCCTTGAGCCTCACCCCCGCATTTTGAGCAGCCCTGGCAGAAGCGGCTTGGGTCTGTGGAACGCTAACCTGCCAGCGCCCATCGTTGCCCTGGTGGGCCATCAGAAGGTCTTCGGGAGCGATGCCCTCGAGCTGCTCGGGGCGCAGCTCAAGGGAGAGCTCGAGGGGCTTTAGCAGTGGCACATCCTTGTCGGGGTTGCCGACCCACTCCTTGGCGGTCACGCGGTAGGTCAGCCCCACCCCACCGGGCACAGCATTGGAGATCAGCTGGATGCCAAACCGGGTGAGGTCGGCGACGGCTCCTTGCGGCACTGTCAGGGTCAGCAGGCCATCCTCACTGCTGAAGCTGCCTCCGGCTGGGCCGATAGCGCTGTTAGGCTGAGCCACATGGTTGCTGATGGGCTTGCCGGGTTTAGTGCTAGCATTGGGCAGCGGGTCATTGGAGTTGAAAACTTCATCACCTCGGTTGCCACCGTTACCCCCGCCGGGTTCGCCCTGCCCGCCACAAGCTGCCAGAAAAAGCATCAAGACCCCTGCGATCGCAATCTTGTAGTTCATAAAAGTCCCCTTTCCTCAGCGCCGCTCGAGGTTGTACCAGGGCCCCTGCCCGCTCGTGTAGCAAATGTAGGGGCCCCAGGCGTGGCCGGGGTAGTGGCAGCCCAGCATGAAGTCCTCCCCACCCGCCGGCAAGGTATAGCTCCAGCGGTGGTAGCCGGTGAGGGGCTTGAGGGTGTGCTCCTGCACGCCATTCTCCGCACCACACTCACGGATACGCACAATCAGCCGGGCCTGGGTAGCCTCGAGGCGCACGTCCCCCTGGTAAGTGTCTGAGCCGCGCTGGTTGGTGATCTTGAACAGGGCGTTGCCCTTTTCGAAGTAGATCAGGTCTTTTTTGCAGACCCCCTCGAGGTTGACCCGGACATAGGCCAAGCCCATCTCGTAGCCGCCTGGCAGCCAGCGGAGGAAGCGGTGATGGCCGGTGCCCTCGGGAAACTGGTAGGCCCCGGTCTGCGGGTTGTAGAAGTTGGTATCCCGGTAACCCCACAGCCCCAGCATCTCGTCATAAGGCCCAGCGGTGCCAAGCTGGAAGTCTTGGGGCTGGGGGGGCTGGGGCGGGTTGGCCGGTAGGGTAGGGTTCAGGAGCTTGAACTTGAGGGGATAGGGGCCACCAGAGAGTACCATCTGCACAGTGGTGTCCAGGAAGGTCTCGTACTCCGCCACCGAGGCATCGAAGCTCACCGGGCTTATGGCCAGGTTCAGCGAGCCCGAGTTGGCGCAGTTTTGCACGTCCAGCCGCCGCTCGCGGGGCCGCAACACAAGTCTGCTTCCGGTAAACTCGGCCTGCCCCACCATCTGGTCGAAAAAGCTGACCAGCGCGCAGGTAGACGATACGCCCTGGGAGTAGTGGGCAAAGTAGAACTCGCCGTTGGGCTTGACCTTGAGCTGGGCCGAGTAGCCCTGGGTCATGTTGAAGGTCACCCCGGTGTAGAGGTTGGTAAACTCCCCCCCGCTGGCCAGGGTGTCCTGCCAGACACCGCTCAGTTCGGCAGGAAAGCTACCGGTGGGCGGGTTGCTGCCGCCGGGCGGACTGCCCTCGTTTCCACCCCCTCCACACGCCGTCAGAAACAGCCCTGCCAGTAGTCCCATCACGGTTTTGTTCATCGTTACCTCCCTTGGCCCGGAGTCGGGAGCCTGGGATACCCCCTTACTCCGGTGCTTCCTCCTGCTCTGCCTCAATCTCCTGCTTCAAAAAGGTCGTCAGGCTGCTTACATCGGCAAAGTAGTGGCGCTCTTCTCCCTGGCTCACCGAGGCCCGCCAGACCGCTCCCTCGGGGCTGGGCTCGTACCAAATGCGAACCACGTAAATCTGGCTGGGTTTCAGGGTCATGGCATCCTTACCTTGGTGGTTGTGGGCAGCCCAATGTGGGTAAATGGGGTGGGTGTCGGCAGGAGGAGGCACTCCACCAACACCCCGAGGTTCTACTTCTGCACCGTGATGATCGCGCCGGTAATGGGCAGACCGCTCACGGTGGGGCTTCCTTGAGCGCTCAGTGCGGTCAGGTTGATCTGGTAGGTCTTGTTAACCGGGGTGGTGTTTGGGCCACCCACACCGCAAGCCGCCAGGGTCAGGGCCAGGGCTAAAGCCAGAAAGCCCGCCCGCAACGAGCGCATGCGCCATGCGCCCAGCAACATCAGGGGCAGCAAGGTCAGCAGCAGCGGCGTGGGTAGCGCCGGGAGGCTCTGGGCTTTTTGCATCGCCGGACGGGCCGCCAGCGTGCTGGCAATATCGGCGGCCACCAGGAACTGGCTAGCGCCTGGGCTAAGTGCAAGCGGGGTAGACAGGGTGAACGTAAGGGTACCATTGTCGGCGCTGAAGGTGCCAGTGGCGATGGGCGTTTCGCTCGAGTCCATCTGGCCGTTGGCGTTGGCATCACGGATTAGCTTGATGGCGGTGAGGTCGAGGCTGTCGTTGCCGCTGCCGCTGGCTTGCAGGGTGATGTTTTGGAGCTGGGTGGCCTGCGAGGGATTGAGGGTAAAGGCCAGCATCAAGACGTTGCTCTGGCCCTTGTTACGGGTGGCATCGGTGGGGGCGTTGGCGGGCTTGGCTGCGGTAATGGTTGGGCTTCCTGCCGGTGTGGTGTTAAAGGTAGCCGTGACCGTCTTGGCGGCGTCCATCGTAACCGAGCAGGTACCTGTACCTGTACAGGCCCCACTCCAGCCAGCGAAAGTAGAAGCTGCATCGGCCACCGGGCTCAGAATCACGCTGGCCCCCGAGCTAAAGGTAGCGCTGCAGGTCACCCCACAGTTGATGCCTGCTGGGCTGCTGCTAACCGTGCCGCTGCCGGTGCCACCTTTATTCACAGTGAGCGCGAAGCTGGCCGCAGGGGCCTGGGTGTAGTTCACGCTGGCGGTAGCGCTGCCGGTGGTCACGGCAACGTTTTGGCTGGCCGGATTGGGGTTGTAGGTGGTGCCACTCACCACCACACTTGGGGCTGTGACGGTGTAGCTGCCAGTTACCACATCGGAAAGCGACTGGCCGGTGCCGGTCAGGATGGTGCGCTGCTGATTGAAACCATCCGGGCCGGTGATGGTGAGGGTCGCGCTGTTGCCGCTGGGAAGGCCCGAGACTTGCAGGTTGAGGGTACCGAAGCTCTGAGCGGTATTGAAGGTAGCGGTCACGTTTTGCGCTGCGTTCATGGTCAGTGAACAGGTGCCCGTGCCGCTGCAACCACCCCCACTCCAGCCAGCAAATGTAGAACCACTGGCCGCTGTGGCGCTGAGGGTGATGGAAGTGCCTGCGCTAAACGCAGCAGAGCAGGTCGCACCGCAGTTGATGCCAGTGGGGTTGCTGCTGATGGTGCCGCTACCGGTGCCGCTTTTGTTGACGGTAAGGCTGAAGGTAGAGGCAGGCGCGGTGTTGAAGGTTGCGGTGACGCTCTGGGCCGCGCTCATCGTCACCGTGCAGACGCCCGTACCGCTACAACCGCCCCCACTCCACCCTGCAAAAACCGAGCCCGACGCGGGTGCTGCGGTTAGCGTTACGGTGGTTCCCTGGGCGAAACTGGCGGCACAGGTGGCCCCACAGTTGATACCCGCTGGGCTGCTGGTTACGGTTCCTGAACCCGTACCATTCTTATTGACCGTGAGGGCAAAGGTGGAAGCAGCCGAGGTGGTGAAGGTCTGGGTTGGACTGTTGAAGGTTCCTGCATCGGTAACGAAGCGATAGCGCCAGAAATAGGTGGTGTTGGGGGTAAGGCCGGTCAGGCTGGTGCTGACGTTGGGAAAATTGAGGGCATTGTTGGGCACGTTAGCCGGAGGGGTGGTCAAGCCAAAGGAATTGGTGGTTCCATAATCCACATATAACTGGCCGCCCTTGAAGTAGCTAAAAAGATTCACCCCAAGGGTTGCTGTGGTTGCGCCAACCCCGCTGCTTTGCAGGTTCTGGAAGCTGGCCTGATAATAAACCGTCACCGCAACAAACGGCGCAACACTGCCCCAGACAGTCTTAGCCACCGCAGTCAAGCGGTGGGTGGTCGGGCCGGCGAGTCCCAACAGTTGTTTGTTGTAACGCACCGGTACACGGATATCCACCTGCCAGCCAGGTGCAACAACTGCATAGCCAAAATACAGGCCCCCGCTGGTTCCGATAGAGGGTGTTTGCGAACAGCCTCCCTGGAAACCCGGTGGATTATCGGTAAACTCAATCACCTGGTTGGGGGTCGTGAACTTGATCGCATAGCAGCGCACCCGGTTGGTACTATCAATTGCCAGCGTAGCCCCGTCCGGAAGGAAAAAATCAAAACCGATGGTGTCGTTGGTACACGGACTTATGTTGGAGCCCACCGCCCGCACATAGCCCACATCACCAGTCTTGGGATAAGACGTGCTGGGATCAGTAAAAAAGCCAACTTTGTTCTGTGAGGCGATCGCGCTAATGTTGGTAATGGGGCAAATCTGCCAAACTGGAACATCGTTTCCGTCCACGTAGCCAGGGGCTGCCTGTGCAATCGGGTTCAACAGGCCCAACACAAACAAAACCCCAAAAGCCAACCTTCGTATCCCTCGCACGAGTCCCTCCTTGCTCAACCCTTCCGGGTAATGCAGACAAGGTAGGGCAAGCGGCATGACTGGAGCATGACTGAAGAAAACAGGCCCCTGGCGGGGCCTGTCCGAAGCGCTAGGGTTACCTCGAGGGCACGCTTTCAAGCCATCTGCGCTGCTCAGGCGTCGGGCGCGTCAGGTCGTCGGTCAGCACCTCGAGCTGAAAGTCGGCCCGAAGGTTACCGGGACGCACCACCACCAGTTCGCCGCTCCGATCCACCACCCCGCCCAGGTAATCTCCCCGGTTTACCAAGTCGTCGTTGTTGACGTCTTTCCAGCCCAGCACCACATAGTCACCTGGTGTCAGGTCGGGGATGGTATAGGGGGCCGAGGTACTGCTCTGGGTCAGTTGAACCACCTTAGACCTGCTTACATCACAACCGCTCGCGACCAGAAAGCAGGCCACCACAAAGGTATCTTTGATGCTGGCGCTGGTTCCAGCGCCCACCCTGAGGCTCAGGGGCAAGGTGGCGGTGGTGCTGCCCGAAATGCCCCGCACGGTCAGGCTGTAGGTTCCGTCGGGAACTGTGCCGGACACGCTCAGGGCGAGGGTGCTGCTATTGGTGGTGCTGGCCGGGTTGAAGCTGCCGCTCACCCCGGCGGGCGCGCCCAGGAGGCTCAGGCTTACCGCGCCGGCAAAGCCCCCGCTGCGGCTGATGGTGATGGGCACGCTCAGGCTGCCGCCCGGCTGCACACTCAGGCTGGTGTTTGGGGTGGTGAGGCTGAAGCCCGCGGTGCTGCCCCCCTGCACCGCGGCCAGGGCCGCGTTGGCATCAATCAGACCGGCCCCGCACTCGCTGTCGCTGGGACGGACGCACTGGGTAGCGCTCAGGGGCCGGGCGGTGGACTTGAGGATTTGCAGAACCTGGGCGGTGCCCAGGCTGGGGTTCAGGGCCTTCATCAGGGCCACCACCCCCGCCACGTGGGGGGCCGCCATCGAGGTGCCGTTCTCGAACATATAATTGAACTGGCCGTTCACGTCGTTGCGGCTAAGACTCAGCACACCGTCAGCATAGCCATCGTTATTGAGATCCTTGCTCACATCCCCCCCTGGGGCCATCACATCGATGCGGGGGCCGTAGTTGGAGTAGGGGGCCCTGGCGCCCGCAAAGTCGGTGGCCCCCACGGTAATGACATTGGCGCAGCTGGCCGGGCTATAGAGCGAGGCATTGTCGTTCTCGTTGCCCGCAGCCACCACCACCACCACACCATTGGCGGTGACCTGGTTGATGGCGTTTTGCCGGGCGGTGGTGCAGGGGTTCTCGCCCCCCAGACTCATGTTGATGACCCTGGCCGGGTTGGGGTTGGTGGGCGCGCCCGGTACCGGCTGGCCCGCAGCCCACAGGATGGCGTCTATCTGGTCGGCGATGGTCGCCCCCAGCAGGCCAATTACCCGCACGTGCAGGAGGCGGGCCTGCCAGTCCACGCCGGCCACGCCGGTGGTGTTGTTGGTGGCCGCCCCGATGGTGCCCCCCACGTGGGTGCCGTGGTAGCCGGTGCTCCGGGCATCGCCAGGGTCGTAGGGGTCGGGGTCGCGCCCGTTGCCATCGCCTGCATTGGCGTAGGGGTTGGGGCCGCCGAGGAGCGAGACCATATCGTAGCCCGGCAGCAGGCGGTTGCCCTGGTCGGGGTGGGACTGGGCCGGGTTGCCCGCACGGTAAAGCACCCCGGTGTCCAACACCGCCACCACCACGCTGTTGCTGCCGGTGGTCTGGTCCCAGGCCTGGGGCAGGTTGATGGCGGGGTAGTGCCACTGCAAGCCGTAGAGCTGATCGTTGGGAACAGCCAGGGGCTGCTCGAGCCAGTTCAGGTCGGCGGAGGCCACCTCCGGGCGGCGGCGCAGGGCCTCGAGCAAAGCGGGGGTCTCGGCCTCGCTCAGGCTGGCGCGGTAGAGCGCGGTGTGGGCAAGCCCCAGGGGGCGCACCTGCTGCAGCTCCACCAGGCGGCCCTGCACTGCAAGCCGCAGGCTACCCAGCGATTGCAGGCTAACCCCTCCGCGAAACTCCACCAGCACCTCGCCCGGCACAAAGCGCGGCGCTCCGCTGCGGCGCAGTTTGCCCACCTGAAAGTCCAGCCGCTGCCCGGTGATGCTCGAGCCCAGCGAAACCGTGCCCCTAATGCTGCCCGGCCCCTCGCCGGGGCAGGCGGTCAGGGCAACCATCAGTACCAATGCCATCCCCCACCTGAGTCTGTTCATCTTGATCTCCTATGTCCCACCTGGCCCCGCGTGTGGTTCAGCCCGTCTTGACCATTCCTAGGTTTAGCCAAGCCCAGGGTAGGGGGTGCGGCATGACTGGAGGATGACAGGGGCTAAAAGGTGGCAATTCCAGCCGCTCGAGCGGCCTCGAGCACCCCCTGAGGCAGGGGATTCTGGCTCAAGAAGCTCTGCCGGTGCTGGGGGGGCACCTGGTTTTCGGTAATCTGCAAGAGGTGGGCCAGCACCTGCCGCAGCAGGGCCTTGTCGCTTTGGTGGTGGGCCGCCTGGGCGCGGTGGTGGGTCCAGAGCACCTCGAGCCTCGAGCAGCCCGCAGGCCAGTAGTGTTCCAACAATTGCATGGCCGCCTGGGTATGGCCCAGGGCCTCGTGGGGGCGCCGGGCCTGCAGAAGGGCCTGGGCATACAGGGTGTGGGTGGCGGCGAGGAGGGCCGGCCAATCGTTTTGCTGGGCCAGCTTTAGGGCCTCCTGGCAGCTCTTCAGGGCCTGCTTGGGGGGCAGCACCCGGGATTGAGCCAGGAGAAAGCGTCCATAGGCCTGGCTTTGCTCACCGGCAAACAGCTCGTTCAGCTTCTTTATCCAGGGGCCAGTCTCTTCTCCGCGCCGGTGTGCCAGCAAAAGCCCCAGAATCCGGTAGGTGGCCTCGTCGCGCCGGGGCAGGTCGGGTTGGCCCAGGGCCCGGCCCAGCCAGTCCGAGGCCAGCGCCCACTCACCCCACACCCCGCACAGGCGGGCCATCTGGTACTCGCTAAAAGCCCGCGTCCAGCCCCACTCCTCCGGCACGATGCGCAGGGCCTGCTCCAGGGCCTGCTGGGCTTCGCGGTAGCGCTCGAGGTCGTGGTAGCGCAGGGCCAGGTTGTTGCAGTGGTGCACCAGGCGGCCCACCACCCCCTGCATCCCCTCCAGCAAACGCCCCGCCTGGAGCTGGGCCTCCAGGGCCGCTTCGGCCAGGCCCAGCGCTGCCAGGCAGACCCCGCGGTTGTGGTGAAAACCCACCCGCATGAGGCGGTTCTCGGAGCGCTCGAGGATGGGCCCGGCTGTCTGGTAGTAGGCCAGGGCCTCGCGGTGGCGCTCGAGCTGATCGTAGGCAATGCCCAGGCGCGAGGTGCAGATGGCGGCCTGTAACTCGTTGCCCCGCGCCAGATGAATATCCCGGAGTTGTTGCAAGGCGGCGATCAAATCGGTGGCTTTGTGCTGCACAAAAAGCGACTGGGCCAGGGCATCCAGAAGCCGGATGCGCAACTCGGGTTGGTCTATGTCCTGGATGTGGTGCAAACCCTTGCGCGCGGCCTGCTCGGCCTCGGCTCCGTAGGCGTGCTCCCCCAGGCGAATGGCCTCGCGTAACCAGGCCCGACCTTGCTGCTCCGGGGTATGGGCCAGGGCCAGCATCCGCTGGATCAAAGCTGCGTGCTGCGAGCCGGTATCGAAGCGGCTCATGACCTCGCTGAGGGCTTCCAGTAAAGCAAAGACCTGTTCGCTTTCCCCCTGGTGTTCAGCCAGTTCAACGGCACGCTGATAGAAATGGGCGGCCTCGACCAGTTGATAAGAATCCTCAGCCCGCTTGGCGGCCCGGGTTAAAAAAGGAATAGCCCGGCTGGGCTCGCCCTCGAGCCAGTGGCTTGCGATGCGGGCCGGGTCGGCCTGCACACTCTCCAGGTAGCGCGCAGTCTGCTGGTGCAGGTAGGTCTTGATGCTGGCCGGAACACCGCTCCGGGTGGCCTCGTAGAGCAGGTCGTGGGTAAAGGCGTTGCCCCGCAGCAGTTGGGCCGCCTCGAGCTCGGCCCAGGGCGGCAAAAGCGCCAGCGGCGTGGTCTGTAGCGCCGCCGCGGCCAGCTCGGGGGAAAAGTCGGGCCCGGCCACCGCTGCCGTGCGAACCAGCCGCAGGGCCTCGGGGGAAAGGCGCTCGAGGCGGGCCTGGATCAGGGTGGAGATTTTGCTCGAGAGCGGCAGGCGGCCCGGTCTGGGCTGGCCCAGGCCCCCCGACTCCCACAGGCTGCGCAGGGTCTCGAGCAGGAAAAAGGGGTTGCCCCCGGTGTGGCGGACGAGGGCCGTAGCCCAGCCCGGCACATCGTCTTGCAGGCTGGGCAGCTCGAGGCTCGCCAGCAGCCCCTGCACGGCCAGCGCGTCCAGGGGTTGCAGGCCGATCTGCACGGCCTGCCCGCCCTGGATGGCCTGCTCCAACAGCGCCTGTGCCCAATCCGGCAGCTCGCTGCTACGAAAGGCCAGCACGGTGTGCAGCCCTCCGGGCTGTCCCCAGTAGGGGCTCAGCACAAAGTGCAGGAGCTCGAGGCTGGCCATATCGGCAAACTGCAAATCGTCCACAGCCAACTGCCCCAGCCCCTCTGCCACCGCCAGGCGCACCAGCTCGGCGCTGGCCTGAAAGAAGCGCAGCTTCTCGGCCCTGGACTGGATGGGGGGCTGGGCCGGCCCCAGCTCGGGCAGCAGGCGGGCCAGCTCCTGCCGAACCCAGTCCGGCAGCAGAAGCCCGGAAAATTGCGCCAGAATCTTTCGGCAGAAGCGGCTAAAGGCAGCGTAAGGAATGCCCTGGTCGCCTGGGCGGCCTTCAAACAGCAGCGCCGGGCCCCGGCTGTGCAAAAAGTCCTGTAGCAATCGGCTTTTGCCCACGCCCGGCGCACCCGCAATCAGCAGGGCTTGCCCCTTTTCCCAGGCGGCTTCCATCTGGGCCCACTCGGCCTCGCGCCCCAGGAGCCGGGGCGGGCGCAACACCGCCAGCGGGATTTCCGGGCGCTGCGCCGGTATGGCCGGAACCAGCAGCTCCCCCCGCTCAATCTGCTGGCGCAGCTCCTGGGTCTGGGGCAGGGGCGCCACCCCCATCTCCCGCAGAAGAATCGCCTGGCAGCGCTCAAAGGCGGTCAGGGCCGCGCTGCGGTCGCCCAGCAGATACAAAAGCCGCATCACCTGGCGGTGGGCCGCCTCCGAGAGCGCGTCCGATTCGAGCAGGGCTTCGGCGTAAACCAGCGCCTCGCGGTACTGCCCGGCCTGCTCGAGGTCATGGGTCAGGGTCCAGAGGGAGGCCCACCGCATCTCGGCCAGCTTCTCTCGCTGCACCAAGAGCCAGTCCTCGAACTCGGGGCAGTCGTCGTAGTCGAGCCCCTCCAGGAGCTGCGCCTGGTAAGCCACCACCTCCAGATGACGGCCCGCAAAGTGGGCCACCTGAAACTCGGCCACATCTACCTGCAAGCCCTGTAGCTCGAGCACATCGCCGCCCCACACCACTTCGGCCTCGGCTGCCTGCTTGAGCCGCCTAAGGGCCTGGGCCAGGTTGTTGCGGGCGGTGGACTCGGAGGAGGCGGGCCATAGCAGGCCTGCCAGCTTGGAACGGCTGGTGGGGCCTTCTAAGGTCAGGTAAGCCAGCAAACCCGCGGTCTTGCGCTCGAGTGGGCGCAGAAGGCGGTGCCGAAGCTGCAACTCGGGATTACCCAGCAGAATAAGGTAACCCGGTAGCAGGTTGGCCCCACCTGCCCTGGTATTTTCCAGGCGCCTTTGCTGCACTTATCCATTGTAAAGAAGCACAGTAAAATTCACTGTTTATTCAGCACACCAAGCGCCACTTCCAGACTTTCGGGTTTGCAAGTGCTGCCCAGGCTACAGCCCGAACCAGGTGAACGGATAATAGCTCACCAGCTCATCGCGGTAAGGCTCCACCAGCCGCACATTGGCCGCCGGGGCTACGGGTTTGGAGAGCTCGACTTTGGGATTAAAGTCCCTGGCCCCAATCTGGCGCAGGATTTCCTGGGGGTTCAGGCCCGGTATGCCGTAACCCAGGGCTGCATAGACCTGGGCCCGCACCCAGGCGTACTCCTCGAGCGAAAAATTGTGCTGGTTGAGCGCCTGAACCTGAATCTTTTTACCCTCGAGCACCAGCGAGCCCCCTTCGCGGAATAAGTCCAGAGCGGCGCGGTAGTCCAGTGTTGGCTGTCCTGCTTGCTGGTTGGCCAACTGGTTAAGCCGGGCCTCTAGCCGCCGGTAGCGCTCCCCAAGTTGCTGCTTCACATCGCGCTGCACCCGCAGGAAACGCTGCAGCTGCTCGGGGCTTAGCCGCGCATCGGCAGGGGGTGTGTATGCGGCCTGTCGCTCAACGCTTTTGTCCAGCGCGATGATCTGCCGAAAATCGTTAACCAGGGTTTGGGCCGGCCGAATCAGAAAAGCATAGGCCGCCCAGCCCGCCAGTCCCAAAAACAACAAAAACCCAAAAAGAACCAGCATGAGCCATCTCGTCATGCAGGCAGGATGGCATATTGCAGGCAAAAAAACTGCGCTTTCTGGTTCAATTTGCCCCAGAAAACAGGCGCGCGTTCTCTGGTAAACTGCTTGCAGCATTGGGCCAGGGTTCTGGACAAGGCTTAGCAAAAAGCAGCCTGAACCCGTAGTATATAGCGCAAAGGGCAAGACTTTCGGGCTATGAACCAGACCCTCCAGAACCTCGAGGCCCAGCTAGGCCAACCCCAAGCACCGTCGGAAAAACTGCGCTTGCTCGATGAGCTATACCAGTTCTTGCGCCATAGCGACCTGCGACGGGCCGGACAGCTTGTGGAGGAGATGCTTGTTTTATCGAAAAACCAGACCGGCCTGGCAGGGCGGGGTCTGGCCCTCAAAAACCTGGGCGATTTCCATTTTCGTCAGGGCAATCTGCCCGCAGCCCAGGGCTGCCTGGAGGAAGCCCTATTGGTTTTGCGCAGTGCGGGCGAGCTCAAAGGCCAAATAGACACCATTAACGCACTGGGCAACCTCCACTACTTTCAGGGCAGCTTTCCCCGGGCCCTCGAGTACTACCTGGAAGCCCTCGAGCAAAGCCGAAAATACGAGCAAAAAGTGCTGGAGGCCAATGCCCTAAGTGGTGTTGGCATGGTTCAGTACACCCTGGGCAACCATCAGGAAGCCACCAAGTACTTCCTGCGCAGCCTGGCCCTCAAGCGCGAGCTGGGCGACCGCCTCAGCGAAGCCGGAACCCTGAACAACCTGGGTCTGGTCTACCTCGAGGTAGGCGACCTTTCCGGGGCAGTCCAGCTCTACCGCGAAAGCCTGGCCATCAAGCAGATGCTGGGCGACCGTCAGGGCCAGGCCAAGGTGCTTTCCAACCTAGGTGTGGTGTTTCAGCGCCTGGGCCGTATCCAGGAGGCCCTGGACTACCACCAGCAAGCCCTGGAGATTGCCGAGCAGCTGGGCAGCCCCCAGGTACGGGCCACCTGTTTGGAAAATCTGGGTCTCTCACATACAGCACTAGGTAAGCTGGATAAAGCGCTGGAATTGTTCCAGGCCTGCAAAGCCCTCTACCAGGAGCTGGGCAACCGACTGGGTGAGCTTAGCGCATTGCTGCAGGTGGGCTCGTTGTTGGGCCGTATGGGGCAGGCCGATAGCGCCATTCGAACCCTGCAACAGGGACTGAGGCTGGCCGAGGAGCTGGGGCCACAAAAACCGCTGCTGGAGTTCCACCAGGCCCTGGCCGCCGTTTTTGAGGCAGAGCAAAAACACGCCCTGGCACTGTACCACCTGCGGCAGGCCCTGGAAATCGAGCGCAAGCTGCACAAAGAGCAGCAGGCCCAAAAGACCGCGGCCCTGCTGGCCGGGTTCCAGGTAGAAAAAGCGCGCCAGGAAGCGGAAATCGAACGCTTGCGCAACACCGAGCTGGCCCGCGCCAACCGCGAGCTGGCTCGAGCCATCGAAAACCTGAAGGAGGCCAATGCCGAGAAGTCGCGCCTGCTGGACAAACTGCGCCAGCAGTCCGCCGAGCTGGAACGCCTGGCCCGCCAGGATCCCCTCACCCGGCTGCACAACCGCCGCTATCTGGAGGAAAACCTCGAGCGCGAGTTTGCTGCCTCCAGGCGCTACAATTTCCCCTTGAGCGTGGCCCTGGTCGATATCGACAACTTCAAGCAAATCAACGACACCTTTTCCCACCAGGTGGGCGACGATGTGCTGCGAATTATCGCACAAATTCTTGAGTCCGGCTGCCGTGGGGTAGATTTTGCCGCGCGCTACGGCGGCGAGGAATTTGCCCTGGTTTTCTCTCAAACCGACCTGGCGGGCGCCCTGGTTGCCTGCGAGCGGGTGCGGCAGCGCGTCGAGAACCACAACTGGTCTGACCTGCATCCCAGCCTGAAGGTCACGGTGAGCATTGGCGTAAGCAGCGACCCCACCCTCCCCAACCACGAAAAACTCCTGGCCGCCGCCGACGAGCAGCTATACGCAGCTAAGCGAGCCGGGCGGAATCGGGTCTGCCCGCAAAGCTAGAGTGCTCTTCACAAGTCTGCTCACAACTCGATTGCTTTGTCCTGCACAGCTCAGTGGCCTCCCGGATGGGAGGCCACGTCTGTGAAGGGTGCGGCCTCTGTTCATGTTTCCTGCAACCAGGGCACGCCTTACGTTGCACGGGGCATTGGTGGGCCTCGCCCGGTAAAGCGACTGCCCTGACCGGGGCCAGGCGTGCTATCCCCTACCTTCGCCCCTACCTTATGCTGTTGGCATGCGTGTACACCCCGATGTCGCCCAGGCCCTGCACACCCACCGGGCCGTGGTGGCCCTCGAGTCCACCGTTATTACCCACGGCTTGCCCCGTCCCTTGAACCTCGAGCTCGCCCGCAAGCTCGAGGACACCGTACGGCAGGAGGGGGCCATCCCCGCCACCATTGCCATCCTGAAAGGGGAGGTGGTGGTGGGCCTAACGCCAGATGAGCTCGAGGCCATCGCCGCCGACGATACCGCCGACAAAGCCAGCCTGTGGAACCTTGGGGCACTCGTCGCCCAGGGTAAAAGCGCCGGCACCACCGTGGCCTCCACCACCTTCCTGGCCCACAAGGCTGGCATCCGGGTGTTTGCCACCGGCGGCATTGGCGGCGTGCACCCCCACCCCTACGACGAATCGGCAGATCTGCTCGAGCTTTCCCGCACCCCCATTGTGGTGGTGTCGGCAGGACCCAAAAGCATCCTCGACCTCGCCGCCACCTTAGAGCGGCTCGAGTCGCTGGGGGTAGCCCTGCTGGGCTACAGAACCAACCACCTTCCCGCCTTTCACAGCCCTTCCAGCCCCTACCTGCTGCCGGCCCGGGTCGATTCGGCCCAGGAGGCCGCCCGGGCTTTTCGGGCTGCCCAGGAACTGGGCCTGCCGGGGGCCAGCCTGGTGCTCAACCCCATCTCCAGGGGGCTGGACTTTGCCCAGGTTCAGCGCTGGGTGGAGCAAGCCACCCAGGAGGCCGCCCGGCTCGGGATTGGCGGCAAGGCCCTGACACCCTTTTTGCTCCGGCGCATATCCGAGTTGAGCGGGGGCCAGACCGACGAGGTCAATCTGCGGCTGCTGGAAGAAAATGCCCGTTTGGCTGCCCAAATTGCCCAGGCCCTGGCCCAGGGGTAATGCCCCTTCCCGTTACGCATGCACAGTCACGCTTTGTGGCATAGAATAGGGCGAAATGTGTGAGCTGGGAAAGCGGCTAAAAGAAGCCCGGGAGGCCAGGGGACTGGAAATTGCGCAGGCGGCGGAGTTTCTAAAGGTGCGGCGGGCTGTTCTGGAGGCCCTGGAAGACTGTCGTTTTGACGAACTCCCCGAACCCCCTCTGGCTCGAGGCTACCTCAGGCGCTACGCCCAGTTGCTGGGTCTCGACCCCGCCCCCTTGCTGGCCCTCTATCCGCTGGGCGTGCCCCAAGCCGCAGCGCCAACAAACCCCACTACCGGTTCCAGAACGCCTTCTGTTGTTGGTTCCAGGTGGCTCTGGCCAATTCCATTGCTTGTGCTGTTGGTGTTGCTGGGCTGGTGGGGATACCGCACCCTCGACCGCCCCAGTACCACAACACCAGCGCCCACCCCATCGGCCCCCGTCGCGCCTCCGCCCCCGCAGCAGGTGAGCCTGCGCATTGCCACGCAACCCCAAGGCGCCAGGGTCTACCTCGATGGCTTCTTGCTTGGACAGGCCCCCCTCGAGGCCCGCGTCGAGGCCGGTGAGCGCACCCTCCGCATCGAAGCGCCCGGCTACCAAAAGTATGAACAGGTGCTCAGCCTGCAAAGCAACCGCAACCTGAGCTTGGCCCTGACCCCGCTTCCCCCCGCACCACCACCTACCCCCACGGCTCCCTCTACCCCCGAAAACACACCCCCCGCGAATCCGGCCAGCCCCACCCCCAGTACCGGACTGGTACTGAGGCTCGAGGGCACCAGCTGGATACGGGTAACCGACGCCCGCACGGGTCGGCAGCTCTACGAAGGCACCGTACCCGGTGGAACCCAGCTCAGCTATCCCCTGCCGGTGGTGGTGCGGGCCGGCAATGCTGGGGTGGTGCGGGTGTTTGTGAACGGCCAGGACCAGGGACGCATGGGCAATGTGGGTCAGGTGGTCACCCAGCGCTTCGGGCAGTAGCAACCAAACCGTTGGTCAGCAAACCTGCTATACTCGGCACTGTTGTCGCGCCAAGGGCGCACAGGAGAGCGAATGGCAGGCAAGGTTGGGTTTGTAAGTCTGGGCTGTCCGAAGGCCCTGGTCGATTCGGAGCAAATTCTCTCGCGCCTGCGGGCCCAGGGGTACGAGACTGCTCCCACCTATCAGGAGGCCGATGTGGTGGTGGTCAACACCTGCGGCTTCATCACGCCCGCGATAGAGGAGTCGCTTTCGGCCATCAGCGAAGCCCTTGCGGAAAACGGCAAGGTGATTGTGACTGGCTGCCTGGGGGCACGGCCCGAGGTCATCCAGCAGGCCCACCCACAGGTGCTCGAGGTCACCGGCCCTGGCGAAGTAGACCGGGTGCTGGCCGCTGTGCAGCGGGTGGTTCCGGTAGACCAGAACCCCTTCACGGCCCTGGTTCCTCCACAGGTCAAGCTTACCCCCCGCCACTACGCCTACCTCAAAATTGCCGAAGGGTGTAACCACAAGTGCAGCTTCTGCATCATTCCCAAGCTGCGCGGCCTGCAAAAAAGCCGCGACGCCGCCGATATCCTCTTCGAGGCCACCCGGCTGGTGGGTACCGGTAGCAAAGAACTGCTGGTCATCGCGCAAGATACCTCCGCCTATGGGGTAGACATTCGCCACCGCACGAGCGAGTACGCAGGTAAGCCGGTGCGGGCACACCTGGTGGATCTGGTTGGCGAGCTGGCCGGCCTGGGGGCCTGGGTGCGGCTGCACTACGTGTACCCCTATCCCCACGTGCGCGAACTGATCCCACTCATGGCCGAGGGCAAGCTGCTGCCCTACCTGGATGTGCCCCTTCAGCACGCCAGCCCCAGGATTCTGCGGGCGATGCGCCGCCCCGGCGGCGCCGAGAGTCACCTCAAAACCCTGCAAGAATGGCGCTCCATCGCACCCGACCTGGCGATTCGCTCAAGCTTTATCGTAGGCTTCCCCGGCGAAACCGAGGAAGATTTTGCCCTACTGCTGGACTTCATCGCCGAAGCCGGGCTCGACCGGGTGGGCTGTTTTACCTACTCCGAAGTAGAAGGGGCCGATGCAAACGCCTTGCCCGGGGCTGTGCCCCAGGAAGTCAAGGAAGAACGCCAGGCACGCCTGATGGCTTTGCAGCAGCAGATTAGCCTGGAGAAAAACCGAGCCCGGCTGGGGCAGACCCTCGAGGTCATCGTGGACGGCTACGGCGAGCTGCCCGGCCAGGTGGTGGGGCGCTCCAAATACGACGCCCCCGGAATTGACGGGCTGGTGTATGCCGAGACCGACGGCACCGTAAAAATCGGCGAGATCATCCGGGTTCGGGTTACCCAGGCCGAAGCCTATGACCTGCACGGCGAGATGGTGGGGCGGGTGGCCTGGAAACCCGGGGTTCCACAGGTGCAGAGCGTAGCTACAGAAACCGTTCGGGTGTAAGCTGAACCAAGTTTGGGTTATGGAACCTTCGCGACTCGGTTTGGGCTTGGACGCGCGGCACAAATGCAGCTTCATCGCTTTTCTCGCCGCCAGCGCTGTTGGCGAAAAGCTGCTACCACACAAGGTTTCGGCCACCTGGAAGCGCAGCCTTTGCAAAAAGCCGGCAGGCTACCGGGCTGGGGGCCTTCGGCAGCCAGCATTTAGCGCCTGGCATGTGAAAAGGAGCCAGCTATGTACATCGTGATTGCTGGCGGCGGCGAAATCGGCTCACAGATCGCCAAAGCCCTACACACCCAGCACGACCTGGTGGTGGTGGACACCAACCCCGAGGCCAAGGAACGGTTGGGGGGTTTGGATGTGCAGGTGGTGATCGGTAGCGTCACCGACCCCGAGGTTTTGCGTGAAGCCAAGGTAGACCTGTGCAACACCTTTATCGCAACCACCAACTGGGATGAGGTCAACCTGATCGCCTGCATGCTGGCCAAAGGCCTGGGGGCCAGGGAAACCCTGTGTTTTGTGGGGAAGCAATCCTACGTGGACATCCTGACCGACCCGCGCACGGTGGAAATTTTGGGCACCCGCATCGACCAGGTCTTCTGGCCTCAGCGCTCGCTGGCCAAGGAAATTGTGGAGGTCATTCGAATCCCCGGTGCCGTGGACACCGAGGTGCTTGCCGGGGGCCGGCTGCGCTTTGTGGAGTACCAGGTGCGGGAGGGTGGCCCCTACATTGGCAAGCAGCTGGTCTTGCTGGACTGGCCTCCCGGCAGCCTGCTGGCGGGCATCATGCGCAATGGTCGTTTTGTCGCAGCCACCGACCCCGAGTTCAACCAACTGGCCCTCGAGCCCGAAGACCGCATCTTCTTCATGGCCACCCCTCAGGGTTTCGATGCCCTCCAGGCCTGTTTTGCCCCCCGCGAGCGGGTACGACGGGTGATGGTGGTGGGGGGCGGCAACGTGGGCTACATGGTCACCAAAGAGCTGCTAAAGCACCGCCTCGAGGTCACCATCATCGACCACAACCCCGACCGTTGTGCCTGGCTGGCCGAACACCTGCCGGGGGCGCTGGTGCTCGAGGGCGACGGCACCGACCTCGAGCTCTTGGAGTCGGAGGGCCTCGACCACGTGGACGTGATGGTAGCAGTTACCGAGAACGACGAAAAAAACCTGCTGGTCTCGCTCTTGGCCAAGCAGGTGGGGGTCGCCAAGGTCATCACCCGGGTCAACCGGGGCGAAAACCGCCGCCTATTCGAACATGTGGGCATCGACATCCCCCTCACCCCCCGTGCGGCAGCAGTGCGCGAGGTGGTGGACTGGATAGCCCCCGACAACGTAGACCATCTGGCCCTGATTGAAGACAAGGTAGAACTACTGGAGTTTGAGCTTCCCTCAGATTTTCGCGAAACCCCTTTTGAAAAATTATCGCTTCCCAAAGGGGCTATTGCGGTAGCCCTCGAGCGCGGCACCAGAGTTTACCTGCGCGCCCCCATGCTGGCCGTCACGGCTGGAGACAAGCTACTAGTGCTCACCGACCGACAGGTAGCCGATGAAGTCCTGGCCCAGGTTCGCTAAAGCACAAGCCGTCAACCCCATCCCGGTCGCCACCTACATGACCGGAACCGTCTACATCGCGCTGGGGGCCGCGATGGGGGTGCTGGGGCTGGCCGACTGGCTGCTGGGAGAAGATGCCCTGGGTTTTTTCGTGGGGGCCGCCATGGGGTTGAGCCTGGGCCTGGTGCTACGCCGGCTGGGAAGCCCCCAGGCCGAACCCCGCCGGGCCGAGGCCCTGCTGACGGTGGCCGGGCTGTGGATTATGGTTCCCATACTGGGCGCCATCCCGCTCTGGATTTCGGGGGGCCTTAGCTACCTGGATGCCCTGTTCGAGGCCACCTCGGGCTTCAGCACCACCGGGGCTACCATCCTGACCGATTTTTCGCAGTTGAGCTACGGGCTTTTTTTCTGGCGCAGTATGAGTCAGTGGTTTGGCGGCATGGGCATTCTGCTTTTGTTTATTGTGGTTCTGCCCCACCTGGCCCTGGCCGGGCGACAGATGTTTTTTGCCGAGACCACCGGCGTACAAAAACAGCAGCTCACCCCCAAGCTGCGCCAGACCGCCTACTACATTCTGCGGGTCTACCTGCTGCTCACCCTGCTCACCCTGACCGCGTACCTGGTTACCGGAGTACCGGTCTTCGAGGCCATTGCCAACACCTTCTCCAGCGTCTCCGCCGGTGGTTTTAGTCCCAACCCCCAAAGCTTTGCCAGCTACGCCCCCCTCACCCAGTGGGTTGCAGTAGGGGTGATGTTCCTCACCGGGGTGAACCTGCTTTTGCAGTACCGGGCCATTTTTGGTCGGGAGTACAACGCCCCCCTGCGCGACCCCGAGTTTCGGGCCTATGCCCTAATCGTGCTCACGGTGGGGCTGGTCATGGCCAGCGTGCTGTTCTTTCGCCACGACTACAGCCTCGAGCCCGCCCTGCGCCACGCCTTCTTTCAAACCACCTCCATCATCACCGGCACCGGCTTTGCCTCGGCCGACTTTGCCCAGTGGGTGATACCGGCCCAAACCCTGCTGGTCATGCTGATGTTTATTGGGGGTAGCGCAGGCAGCGTGGGGGGCAGCATTAAGGTTATCCGCTGGCTGATTATTGCAGCCCTGGTGCGGCGAGAGCTGCAGCGCGCTTTGCACCCTCAGGCCGTGCTGCCCTTGCGGGTGGGCAACAAGAACATCGGCGAGGACGTGATGCGCTCGGTTGCGGCCTTCATCACCCTGTATGTGGGTCTGTTTGCCCTGGGGGTGCTGGTGATGGGAATATTGGAAGAAGACTTTGTGGTAGCCTTTACTGCCTCAGCAGCAGCTATCGGCAACGTGGGGCCGGGCCTTGGTGAAGTGGGGCCCATGGCCCACTACGGTAACCTGCACCCCATCTCCAAGGCGGTGATGATTTTTCAGATGTGGGCAGGCCGCATCGAGCTAATCGCGGTATTTTCACTGTTTACGCCCGAGCTCTGGCGCCGCTTGCGGGCCTGACATCGGTTTTGTATGAAAGCAAGAGCGAAACCCTGGCCCCTGGAAAACCTGCGCTTTGCCTACTATTTTCTGGGCGTGGTCTACCTGGCCCTGGGCCTGGTCATGCTGGGGCTCGAGGTCCTCTCTTTGGTGCTGGGGAAATCGCCCTGGGGGTTTCTTGTCGGCGCCGTCGTAGGGCTGGGGCTGGGCTGGTGGTTTCGCAGCCTGGGCGACCCCAAACACGAGCCAGGCCGGGCCGAAGCCCTGCTTTCCATAGCCCTGATCTGGCTCCTGGTTCCGCTCCTGGGAGCCATTCCCTTCTGGGTGGCGGGAGGCATGAACTACCTCGATGCCCTTTTCGAAGCCATGTCTGGCTTCACCACCACCGGTGCCACGGTGCTGGCCGATTTCGAACAGTTTGGCTACAGCTTGTTTTTCTGGCGCAGTTTAATGCAGTGGTTCGGGGGCGTGGGGATTCTGGTGCTGGTGATTGCGCTGCTGGCGCATCTGGCTGTAGCAGGCCGCCAGCTTTTTATCACCGAGAGTACGGGCATACAAAAAGAACCCTTTACCCCCCGTTTACGCACCGCCGCCCTGAGCATTCTCAAGGTCTATACGGCCCTCACCCTGGCGGCAGCCCTGTGCTACTGGATTGCCGGAGTACCGGCTTTTGAAGCCGTCTGCAACGCCCTCACGACCCTGCCTGCGGCCGGGTTCAGTCCCAACCCCCGCAGTTTTGAGCAGTACACGCCCCTGGCCCAGTGGTTCGGTACCCTGTTTATGTTTTTGGGGGGTGCGGGGTTTGTGTTGCAGTACAAACTCTTTTTTACCCGTGACCCACGTCCGCTTTTGAAAGATGTGGAGTTACGGGTCTATACCCTCATTGTTCTGGTGTTTGGCTTTTCGTTGGCCGTCTTTTTGATGACCCACCACACCCAGGACATGAACTATACCTGGAGCGATGCCATCCGCCATGCCTTCTTTAACGTAACCTCCATCATCACCACCACCGGCTACGCCAGCGCCGACTTTGCCCTGTGGGTTCCGGCAGCCCAGGCCATTCTGGTTGCAGCCATGTTTGTGGGGGGATGTGCAGGCTCGGGCGCAGGCGGCATCAAGGTGGTTCGCTTGCTGGTGGTGGGCGCCATTGTGCGGCGGGAACTGATACGCTCGTTGCACCCCCAGGCCATCATCACCCTTCGGCTGGGCAGCAAAAGCCTGGGTGAGGACGTAATGCGCTCGGTGGCGGCCTTTATTACCCTCTATGTGACGCTGGTAGCTGTTGGGGCCTTGCTGATTTCTTTGCTCGAGAACAACTTTGTGGTGGGTTTTACCGCCAGCGCCCAGGCGGTAGGCAACATCGGGCCGGGGCTGGGCGAGGTGGGGCCGATGGGCAGTTACGCCGGGCTGGAACCGCTCTCCAAAGTAATCCTGATTGTGCAGATGTGGGCGGGGCGCATCGAGCTGATCCCGGTGTTCTTGCTGCTGACCCCGGAACTGTGGAAAAAGCTAAAGAGTTAAAACAAGCCCCCAACGCAGTAAACTATCCTCATGTCCAGACCCCCGGTTGTGCCTGAATCTTTTCGCCTTGACCACAAAAAAGTGAAGGCTCCCTACGTGCGTTTGGCGGGGGTAAAGGAAACCCCCAAAGGCGACCGAATCGAAAAGTACGACCTACGTTTGGCCCAACCCAACCAGGAGGCCCTTAGCACCGGGGCCATCCATACCCTCGAGCACCTCCTGGCTACGTACATGCGTTCCCACCTGGAGGGGGTGGTGGATATCTCGCCCATGGGCTGCCGCACCGGGTTTTACCTGGTGGTGCTGGGCGAACCGGGGCCGCAAAAGGTGCTGCAAGCCTTCCAGGCCACGCTAAAGGACGTGGCAAACCACGCCGAGCCGGTGCCGGGGGTAAGTGAGCTCGAGTGCGGCAACTACCGCGACCACGACCCAGAGGGTGCCAGGGCCTGGGCCAAACGGGTGTTGAGCGGCCATCTGCACGTTCAGGAAACCATCGAGATTGCTGAGTAGAACGTTTTATCCTTTGGGTGTGCCGCGGTTTACACCGACCTTGATACAGGCGTTTCCCGCTGCTTCACCGCTGGATGTTCGGTCGCACCAATGCTAGGCTAACCCAGTATGTCCATGGTTGCGCTATTTGCTGCAGAGGGAGCCGAGGCCCAGGCGTTACGCCGTTTGCTTAGCCTGCAGGAGGCTGTAGACGGCCCCTGGGTCATCCACCAGGGTGAGCTGGGACGCTACCCGGTGGTGCTCATCGAGACTGGGGTGGGCAAGGCCGCAGCAGCGGCCGCGGTTGCTTATGCCAGGGTCCGCTTCAGCCCCATCCAGGCCATCTGGGTGGGTGTGGCCGGGGCTTTGCACCCCGACCTCAAAACCCTGGATCTGGTGCTGGCGCAGGATGCCGTGCAGTACGACGTAGACATCACCGCTTTTGGACGCGCTCCGGGTGAGCTGGCCACCGGTGAACGCTTTATTCCTGCCGATGCCGGGCTCACCTCCAAGGTCTTGCGCACGGCCTTGGGCATGGGGCTGCCCATCCACCTGGGCCGGATTGCCAGCGCCGACCGCTTTCTGGCCCATCGCAGCGAGGCCGAAGAGGTGCGCCGGGTATTTGCTGCCGATGCCGTCGAGATGGAGGGTGCGGCTGCTTTGTGGACTGCCCGGCGAATGGGCCTGCCGATGGCCCTGCTCAGGGCCATCACCGACCAGGCCGGTAGCGATGCGCCCCTGGCCTTTGAAACATTTTTGGAAAGCGCCTCGGAGCGCCTGGCTGCGCTCATAGACCAGGTTTTGAGGAGCTAAGCTGTACCTGGCAGTTGCCCTCCATCTCTGCACAACTGGATGCGGTAGAGCCTTATGCTGTCGGGTTGGTCGCGGGACCCCGCCTCAGGGCCGCCTGGGTATACTGAGGCAAAGTGGGCAGGTCAGGTTGGTAGTGTGGGTACTCGAGGAGGAGATAGCATGGGGGTTGCATCTGTAACTGAGCAGCGGCTGGGTTCAGAATCAGAGGAATTGCAGCACGCCAACAGCGGACACGTCAAACTCTTTTGCGGCAATGCCAACCGCCCCCTGGCCGAAGCGGTGGCCAAAGCCCTGGGCATCCAGCTCGGCGAGGCCACCGTGGAGCGCTTCCCCGACGGTGAGGTGCGGGTACGGCTCCTGGAGAGCATTCGCGGCGACGACGTATACCTGATCCAGTCCACCGCCCCCCCGGTCAACGACCACCTGATGGAACTGCTGGTTCTGGCCGACGCCGTGCGCCGCAGCAGCGCCGGGCGCATCAACGCGGTAATTCCTTACTTTGGCTACGCCCGCCAGGACAAGCAAACCCAGGGCCGCGAGCCCATCACGGCCCGCCTGGTGGCGGGCCTGCTGGAACACGTGGGCATCCACCGGGTCATTACCGTAGACCTGCACGCCCCGCAAATTCAGGGGTTTTTTTATCAGCCGGTAGACGAACTCTCGGCAGTGCGCCTGTTCGCCGAGTACCTGGAAAACCAGCGCCTAACAGATAACGCCGTGGTGGTCTCGCCCGACTCAGGAAGGGCCGAGCAAGCCCGGCGGCTCTCGGAGCGGCTAAACCTACCGCTGGCCATTCTGGCCAAACGCCGCACCGGCCCCCGCGAGACCCAGGTCAGCTATGTGATTGGCGACGTGGCGGGCAAACGCCCCCTCGTCATCGATGACATCATCTCCACCGGTGGAACCATCCGGCGCGGGGTAGAAGCCCTGGTGGCCGCAGGGGCCGCTCCTGAAGTGGTGGTGATGGCCTCGCACGCCGTACTGGTGGGCAACGCCCGGGAAAACCTGGCCCACCCGGCCATCCGCGAGGTAATCTTTACCGATACCATCGCGCTTAACCCAGCCCTGGGCTATACCATCCTGCCCACCGCACCCCTTCTGGCCCAGGCCATCCGGCGGGTGCACACCAACCAGTCGGTGAGCGTGCTCATTTAGGGGCCTCGTCGCATATCCAGCAAGCCCTGGCCAGAAGCCTCCCCTGGGGTCTCCCCCAGCGCGCTGGGGTCGGTGTAGTTGGCCAAGAAAGCCGACTCGAGGGCCTCTGGGGTCAGGGGCACCAGGGCCGTGGCCTGGCGGATAATCGCCACCGCACCGCTCACGATGGGCGCGGCAAAGGAAGTACCGGTGAACTGGGCCTCGGTGTTGTTGGGCTGCAGGCTAAAGACCCGCTCACCGGGGGCCACCAGGTCTACAAAGTCGCCCTGGCCGCTAAACCCGCTCACCCGCAGCCCCGTGCTGTACTGCCCCACCGCCCCCACGCTCAAGAGCCCCTTGAGCAGGGTCATGCGGCGGACCGGGTCGCCGCTGGTCGAGAGCCCCCGGTTGCCGCCAAACGAGGCCGGGAAGTGGTGCAGCACCCCTTTCTTGCTGCTGCGAACAGCCCACTGGTTGCCCGCTGCCGCCACCACCGGAATCCCCTCCACGCCGCGCTTCATCAAGGCATCCTTGAGGATGATGTAGAGAATCTCGCTGGGGGTATCGCTGCCCAGGCTCAGGTTAAGAACAAGTTTCTGATTTTTGTTCTGCTCGGCAAAGGCCACCGCATAGCAGATGCCCCGAACCACCGCCGCCAGGGGGCACTTGCCCTCCTTGTTACAGCTCTTGATGGGCAGAATCCCGGCTGCAGGAGCCACACCGTAGGCGGTGTCCGCAGCCAGCGCGGCTGCCGCTGTGCCGTGACCCATTCCACTGCCATATTCATCCAGGTTGGGGCGGGGGGTGTCGGGGTCGGTGAAGTCGGTTCCAGGAAGCAGGTTGAGGCTGGTCAGGCTGGCCACCCCGGTGTCCACGATGGCGATGGCGGTTCCGGCCCCGGTGTAGTTGCTGCCCGGATTGAGCCTTATGGCCTGACGGGCGTTGATGGGGCTGGTGCCGGGGGCTGGGCTGGGGTCGGTATCGTAGCCGGTAAGGGGATCGATGCCCAGGATGCCATCCAGGTCTACAACCAGGCCCGCAGCGGCGGACTCGAGCCGCTCGAGCAGAGCCCCCAGGGCCAGAGGCGCCCCCGGAAGGGCAGCCACCTGTGCCAGCCGCCCAGCGCAAGGCCCCCCCGAAGCGCCCAGCGGCAGCGAGCGATCCCCCTTGGCAGTGGGCACCACCTGCAGCCCTGCACCAGCCAGCTTCTGGGCCAGGCTGTGGTCGGTAACGCCGGGCCGAACGATTACCAGGGCCTCGGTGCCCACCCCCTCGCCCAGAACGGTCAGGCTGCCGCTGGCGCGGTTGCTGCCCTCGGTGAGCTCGAGGGGCTGGGGGCCACCCCAGAAGTTGCTGGGAACCCTGAAGATAACCGCACTACCCGCTCCTTCCCCCTCGGCGCGAACCTCCGCGATGACCTCCCCCGCCAGGGTCAGGCGCAGGCTCGAGCCCGCCCGCCAGGGAATGCTCACCCGCACCTCCTCGTCCCAGGTGGCCCGTCGGGGTGAGGGGTATACCGTGGCCGAAACCGGGCTCCCCCCACCGCTCGGGGTAAGGTCGCAGCCCACCAGACTCACCAGCGTTGCCAGCACTACCGTCCATCGCATCCTCAACCTCCAACCACAGGATCTCCTCGATCAGGTAGGCACTCCTGGGCATGCGCCCAGGGTGCTCCCTTCAACCTGAACGCTCCATGAACGCCCTTAGCTGCTCGCGCTGCTGCTGGGCCAGGTCGAGGTACCCGGCGTTCTCCGAGACCGCAATGGCCTCCTGCCAGACCTCGAGGTCCCCCTCCAGCTCGGCCAGATTGGAAAGGGCCAGGGCCAGCACGTAGGCCTCGCCGGCCTCTCGCGCGGCGGCAATGGCCCGGTAGTAGAGGTTGCGGGCCTCCTCGAGCTGCCCCAGGATGTGCTGCAAAGCCCCCGCGTTGTTGCGGGCCAGCGCCAGCTGCTTGAGGTTGCCCGAGTTCAGGGCCACCTGCTCGGCTTGCAGAAAGCTGTGCAGGGCCTCTTGGAGGTGGCCTTTGCGCTCAAGTTCTTTGCCCAGGTTGATGAGGGCCTGGGCCCGTACCTGGGGGTTGTCCTGGGCGGCCTGCAAAACTTCCGCAAAAGCCTCGGCTGCGCTCTCGCCCTGTCGGGCCCGGGTGATGGCCAGGTTGCCCAGCGCCCCCAGCCTGCGGCCCTCGTCCCCTAACCCCAGCCACAAGGCAGCCGCCCGCCGGAAGGCCGCCGAGGCCTCGGCCAGCTCACCCCGCGCCAGGAGGATAAGCCCCAGGGTGTTGTGGGCCTCGGCCCGGGCTGCAATGCCGCCCGCAAGGGCTTTTTGCGCAGCTTCCTGGGCCTCTTCGGCCCGGCCCAGGCGGTAAAACAGGGTGGCTTTAAGGGCCAGGTGCTCAGGGGTTTCGGGTAAAAAGCGCATGGCCTCGAGCGCTTCCCTATACATCCCGGCCCGCTCCAAAGCCCGCGCCCGCAGCAGGCTCAGCTCGGGGTGCGGGGGGGCCTCGGCCAGTTCCTCGGCAGCCCGCTTGGGAAACCCGCGCCGGATCAGCTCGCTGGCCCAGGCGGCGTAGGCCTGCAGCATCTGGGGCTTGTCGGCCTCCTCGATGAGGGCCCTGGCCCGTCGGAAGAGGGGCAGGGCTTGCTGGGGTCGGAGCTGGCGGGCCAGCCCCAGGCTCAGACGGGCCTCCTGGGCCGGGCGTTCGGCCACGTAGTGCAAAGCCGCCTCACGGCCAAACACTGATCCATTCAGGTCGATCAGGCCCGCCGCGAGCAGCTCATCTACGGCCTGGGCCATGGCGGTGGCGTTCAGGCCCACCGCCCCTCTGGCCAGCAGCAGGTCGGGGTTTTCCAGCAGGGCCAGGGCCATGTAGACCTGCCGGGCCTCTTCGCTCAGGGCCCAAAGGCGGGCCTCGAGCGCGGCCTCGAGGGGCTCACCCCGCAGCCAGGCCGCCACCAGTACCGGAAGTCCTCCGGTGGCCTCAAAGGCCCCTGGCAGTCCGACCAGGTCTTCCTGGCTTAGCGGCCCCAGCTCTAGCAGCGCCTCTACTGCAAAAGGCGGCTCGCCCTGCCCTGCCAGCACCACCCGCCCCGGGGGCCTCAGCTTGCGCAGACCAGAAAGCAAGCGCTGGCTCTCGGGGTCGGCTTGCTCCCAGCCGTCTACCAGCAGGCTTTCACCCAGCGAGGCCAGGCGCCGCAGCAGGGCCTCTTCCCCGCCCTGCACCGACTCGAGCAGGGGCTCGAGGGTGGCATAAGGCAGCCCCGAGCGGGCCGGTAGGTACAGCCAGCCCGTGCGGGCCTCGAGCTCGCGCAAAAGGGCGCTCTTGCCCATCCCGGCCCCGCCCTTGACCCAGACCCAGTCCCCCTCGGGGGTGTTGAGCAAGCGCTCGAGCTCCCGCACCCGTCCGAGCAGGCCCGGCAGGGTGCTTCGCGGGGCAACGCCACGGGACAGGCGCAGGCCCAGCTCCCTGGCTTCGCGCTCGAGGGTTTCGGCCAGGGGGTGCGCCCCAGCCAGCAGCAGCCGGTGCAGTTTGGGCAGGTCCTCGGGCTCGAGGGGGGGCGCCGCCGCCACCCGGTAGGCCTGCTCGGCCCGCGCCGCTGCCTCGGCAAAGCGGGCCTGGGCAGCTGCGCGCTCGGCCAGCACCAGGTGGGCCTGGCGCACCTCCAGGGCCAGCCGCTCCCGCACCTCCAGCACCCATTCCTCCAGCTCTGGGCCCAGCGCCTCCTTCAGGCCCTCGGCAAATGGCCCCCGGTAAAGCCCGATCCCTTCCTCCCAGCGCCCCGCCCGCAGTGCGTCTTGCAAGGCCAGGGCATCACAGTCCAGGTCTACCCAGGCCCGGCTCTCGTCGTTGTAGGCCACCCCCAGCTTACGCAGCTTGCTCAGCGCGACCGCCAGCGAGTTCAGGGGGTCGGCGGCCTCGGGCCAGAACAGCTCGGCCAGAAACCGCCTCAGCCTGGGGCCCTCCAGGGACAGATAGGCCAGCAGCAATAGCGGCTTCTCGCGGCTGAAACCGCTGCCCTCCAGGCGCAGGCCCCCCAGGGTGTGAAGCATGGCATCAGTTTAGCGGACGCCCTGCCAGAGGATGTAACAGCACCTGCATCAAGCCATCCTCAGGACGTCTTAAGGCGTTGGATTCACGCGTTTACCGGTCAAACAAAGCCCGTCAATTGATGCAAACCGGAAGCTCAAAGCGCTGCGACATGGTTACGGGACGCGGCCAGGCGCTGGATGTAACCCCGTCCGAGACCTCGAGGAGGGCCACAAACTGTTGCTTGTAGCCAGGACAGGTGTTAACCGAGGGGAAAAGGGTGGCCAGGTTGGGGATGGTGACGCTGGGCAGGGTCGCGTTGAGGCGCTGCCCAAAGCTGTCGGTGGTGATATTCACACTGCCCGAACCCCCAGGCACCGCTTGCTTGGGGCCGGGATACCCCCCCACCACCTCGGCAATGTACCAGGCGTAGGTCAGGGTATCGGTATCGGCGTCGAAAACGCTACCTTCCAGCAGCACCTCGGGCAGCCCCGCCTCGCATGGCGGGGTTTTTTTGTGGCGTTCATGGGTCGTTCAACCCCTGGCCTCTACCCTGGGGGCACCTTCGGGAGAACCGAAGCCCTCACGAGGAGGAAGACCATGAAACACCTTTGGAAGTTAGCTCTAGCAAGCGTGCTTTTGGTGCTGGCGGCCTGTACCGCAACCCAGCCCAGGGAAACCCCAACCTATACTGCGGGTTCCCATCCCGGCTACGCCCCGGGCCGCAAGGGTGAGGTCAAGACCATCACCATCGGCGGCAAGCCCTTCACTTACGAGGTAATCGACGGCCTGGCAATCTACCAGGGCGACATGATCTTGGGAAGCGAGGCCCAGTTGATGCGAATGGCGGCTCGAGCCGCCGAGTCCGGCATCAAGCCCCAGGGTGTGGGCTGCTCGGAGGGTTTCGGGGGCGACTTCGGCTGGAGCTGTACCCGCTGGCCCGGTGGGCGGATACCCTATGTCTTCGCCAACGACTGGGGCAGTGAGGCCAGCAACATCACCATGCGCACGCGCATCCTGCAGGCCATTGCGCACTGGGAGGAGCACACCAACCTCGACTTCTACGAAGACGCTGGCGGGCCCAACAAACTGGTCTTCAAGAACTCCCAGGGGTGCTCCTCCTTCGTTGGGCGGCGGGACGATCTCTTCAACGAATCGCAAGATGTCAACCTAAACATGGGCTGCGACCTCTCGGCCGTGATCCACGAGATCGGGCACGCGGTGGGCCTGTACCACGAGCACTCGAGGGAGGATCGCGACAGCTTTGTGCAGGTGCTCTGGGGCAATATCCAAGACGGCAGGGGACACAACTTCAACCGCCACGTTGATGACGGCTTTGACATCGGGCCTTACGATTTTGAGTCCATCATGCACTACGACTGCTTCGCCTTCAGTCGCAACGGTATGCCCACCCTTCAGATTCTGACCCCGGGCATCACCTGCGCCAACGTGGGCGACAACGTGGTGCTCTCCGAGGGGGACATCCTCTCGGCTTACCGGATGTACCCACCCAGCTTCAGCATCGGTGGGTTGACCGAGGGGCAGAGTTTCCAGCGCAACGGCACCCTCAACCCCACCCTCACCGCCCCCGATCCCATCCGCCCAGCCTTCGTCCAGTGGTTCCTCGACGCCTCAGCTACCCCCTTCGGCAGCGGCACCTCCCCCAGCCTGAACCTCAACTCGCTCACGGTGGGCAACCACACCCTTACGGCACGGGTGATCATCAAGGGCGTGGTGGTGGGGGAACGCAGCATAGGCTTCAGGGCCACCAACGTCAATCCCACCGTTAGCATCCTCGAGCCCGCCAACGGAACTACCGTCTGCGTCAATCAGAACGTGACCTTCCGCGCCAGCGTTGGCGACGTGGATAGCCCTGGCTTCACCCTGCCCAACAGTGCCGTGAGCTGGCGCGTTGGCGCGGGCGCACCCTTCGCCACCGGAAAGGAGGTCAGCCGTAGCTTTAGCCCCGCCGGCAGCTACACCGTCACCGTCACCGCCTCCGACGCCGACGGGGGCACCGCCAGCGCCCCGGTGAACCTTACTGTGGTCAACTGCACCAACAACCCGCCCACTGCCTCCATCACCAACCCCGCCAGTGACCTCGACGTGACCCCTTCTACCTCAGATGCCAACGGCTTCTACTACCAGATTACCCTCCAGGGCAACGCCACCGACCCCGAAGACGGCCCGCTGAGCGGCGCCTCCCTCGTCTGGACCACCAACCGCGCCGACGTCCAGCCCGGCGGCCCATCCACAGGGGATCAGGACTTGGGAACCGGAACTTCAGTGACCAACGTCCGTCTTTATACCACTTGCGCCATGCCCTACTTCGGTACGGTAGTACACCGTATTACCCTCACCGCCACCGATAGCGCAGGCAACCGCGCCTCCCGAACCCGCCTGATTACCGTTCGCACCCTCTGCTAAAAACACCTGTTGCTCCTGCCTGCACTCATTCGGGCAGGAGCTATTTTTTGGTAGGAAGAGCGTTGTTTAGTCTCTACCAATACACAGCCTCGGTAATACAATGTCTGTAAACCCAGCAAAGGAGGAGGTATGAATAGACTACTGGCTGGTATCGCAATCGCCCTATCGGCCCTGGTGCTGGCCCAGGCCGCCCAGAAAACCTACCGGCTCATTGTCAACGGCCAGGCCCAGGCCAGCCCGGCCATCGTGGTGGGGGGCAAGACCTATGTGCCCCTCGAGGCCCTGCAAAAAGCCGGGGCCCAGGTCTCGCTATCAGGCAACGAGGTGCGGGTGCAGTTCATCCCGGTGGGGGGACAGGAGCAGGCCATGCTGCTCGAGGGCAAAAAGGGCGAGTGGCTCTCCAACGGCACCTGGCGGCTGCGGGTGCTGGATGTAACCCCCGGCACCAACCCCTTCTTCGGCTCGGGGCCGGGGTATGTGGTGCGGGTAGAGGTGCGCAACCTGACCAGCGGTCGGCTCTCGCTGCACAAAACGGGTTTCGACGGCTTCCAGCTCCTGGACAACCGGGGCAACAAGCTGGTGGCCGCTAGTTTTGGCGAGCAGTACACCGATCTGCCCCAGGCCGACGGTGTGGTAATCAACCTGCGCTTCGGGCCCAACCCCAAGCTGGAGGAAATCGGCACCCCCGACAAGCTCCTGGTCAATTTCCGCCCCAGCGGCGGCAAGCCCGCGCTGCGGGGTTTTAGGGTATTCCTGGGCGATTGAACGTTGCCGAAAGCAGGTCTTTGAAGTTAGGAACCGACCAACACAAAGGTGCAGACGCCATGCCGGTTTTGGTCACCCAATGCAGCGGAGGGCGCGAGAGCACCCGCAGCCAGCATCCGGATTTACCGCCGACGTTCGTCCTGATGCGGGTGTGGACTCCCTTCGGTCGGTACGAACAGTCAGCTCGCCCAAACTCGGCGCACACCCCACAAAAACAGCCGGGGAGGCATATCCTCCCCGGCCTTTCTGATGAAGCGCTATTCCTTGCTCTCTGCTTCGCTGGTCTGAGCCGCAGCCTCGGCTTCCAGCTTAGCAGCGGCCCTGGCCTCGGCTGCTTCCTTGGCGGCAACAGCGCGGGCTTCAACGTCCTCGTTGAGGCGCTTGCGGTCGCCCTTGATGCGGGCCGCCTTACCGCGCAGCTCACGCAGGTAGTACAGTTTGGCCCGGCGCACCTTACCCCGGCTCACCACCTGCACGCTTTCGATGAGGGGCGAGTTGAAGGGGAAAATGCGCTCCACCCCTTCGTTGAAGGAGATTTTGCGTACCGTGAAAGCGCTGTTGAAGCCGTTGCGCTTGATTTTGAGCACCACGCCTTCGTAGGCCTGCACACGGGTACGGTTGCCTTCGACCACCTTGTAGTTGACCCGCACGGTATCGCCCGGTTTGAACTGGGGGATGTCGGTACGGGTGTACTTTTTCTCTACCACTTTTAGCAATGCGCCACGGTTCATGGTCTGACTCCTTGCTCCAGCGGAACCTACTTATGCGCCCTTTGCCGGTCTGGCAAGCCTGCGGGTTCATGGATTGTTGCCCTCGAGCGTATCCGCTAAAGCAGATACTCGGGACAGTCAGCAAGTTGTGATTCTAGCAGCCGGGATAGCCGTTGTCAAAGTTTTTTGACGCGCTATGCCCACATCTCAAGTCTCGTTTTCCTCGAGCCAGGCCAGATCCTTTGGGGTCAACTCGGCTTTTTCCAGCAGGTCGGGTCGGCGCATTCTGGTTCGTTTTAGGGCCTGCTTGCGCCGCCATTCGGCAATTTTGCCGTGATGGCCCGAGGTGAGAATTTCGGGCACCGCCAGGCCACGAAACACCGGGGGGCGGGTGTAGTGGGGGTAGTCCAGCAGTCCAGTAGCGAAGGAGTCCTGCTGGTGGCTCTGGGCCTCTTTAATCACCCCCGGCAGCAGGCGGGCGGTGGCTTCCAGGATCACCAGCGCGCCCAGCTCCCCACCCATCAGCACGTAGTCGCCAATCGAAACCTCGCGGGTTACGAACTGCTCCACACGGGCATCAATTCCTTCGTAACGACCACAAACCATCACCAGGTGCGACTTTTTGGCGAGCTCCTCCATCAGCCGCTGGTTAAGGGGTTGGCCGGCGGGGGTGAGCAGGATGACCTCATCGGCAGGCCCGGCGGCCTCGAGGGCCCGCACCACCACGTCCACCCGCATCACCATACCGGCCCCGCCGCCATAAGGGGTGTCGTCTACAGTTTTGTGTTTGTCCTCGGCGTAGGCCCGGATATCGCGAATATCTACATCAATCAAGCCCTTCTGGATGGCTTTTTGCAGAATAGATTCCTCCGTCCAGGGGCGGATTAAATCGGGGAATAGGGTCAGGATGGTGTATTTCATAGCAAGGCTACTCGAGCAAACCCGGTATGGCCTCGATGTAGATGCCGTCGGCCTCGACCCTGACGTACGGGGCCTGAAAGGGCACCATGTAGGTCTTGCTCTGGGCCCGCAAGGAAGCGCCCCTGGCTTTGATGACAAGCCGCTCCTGGGCTCCATCTTCTACGTCAACCACCTCTCCAAAGGGCTGACCGTCCACAAAAACCGGCCTGCCGATCAGCTCAAAGTAGTAGTATTCGCCTTCTTCCAGCGCAGGCAGGTCTTCCTGGTCGGCGTAGACCCGCAAGCCAGCGAGTTGCTCGGCCTCCTGGCGGCTTTCCACGCCCGCCAGATGCAACACCATCTCGTTGCCTTGCTCCTCGATCTCTTCTATTGCACGGTAGCCCAGACCCTCGAGGTAGACCCGCTCGAGGTCAAAAATCACCGTCTCGCCTCGAAACTTGAGGCCCCCCGCCATGCCATAGGCTTTTCCCAGTCGTCCAATTTCGATACGCCGCATAAAAAGTCGGGCATATGGCCCGGCGACTAACGCACTTCCACCGAAACGCGGCCCTTGGCAAACGAGCGCACCACTGTACGAATGCTCTCGATGACACGGCCCTGCCGTCCAATAATCCGACCCTTATCCTCGGGGTGGGTCTCGATGTAGTAGACCAGACCCTCGCGGCCCCGGCGCTCGTCCACGCGAATAGAGGCCGGGTGGTCTACAACTGCTTTGGCCAGGTATTCAACCAGATCCTTCATACCTACTAGCCTAAGGCCAAAAGCTAAAAGCCGAAAGCCCGGGTTTTGAGCTTTCGGCTTTGCCCAGGGCTGGCCTCAGGCCTGCTTGATGAGCTTCTTGACGGTATCGGTGGGCTGGGCACCTACCCCCAGCCAGTACTGCAAGCGCTCCTGGTCGAGCTTGAGCCAGTCTTTGGTGGTCTTGCGGGGGTCGTAGTAGCCGATGCGCTCAATGTAGCCCCCATCGCGCTTGGTACGGCTATCCACCACCACGATGCGGTAGTGGGGGTTTCCTTTGGAACCGAAACGAGACAGACGAATCTTGGTCATGTTTTACTCCTTTTGTGTCTAAAGCGGCACTTCCAGCACCGCATTGTCAGCCGCAGGCCAGGGGTCTCCCCTCCTGCGACACAAGACCTATCTCCTGAACAAACCCCGTCCTCCTCTGGCCTGTTGTTTAGCCAGGGCTTTCAGCATCTGCTTGGCGTCTTCAAAGGTTTTGATGAGGCGGTTGACCTCCTGCACCGAAGTACCGGAGCCCGCCGCAATGCGCTTTCGGCGCGAGGCGTTCAAGATGCGCGGATCGCGGCGCTCCTTGGGGGTCATGGAGAGCACGATGGCCTCCATGCGGTTAATCTGCTTTTCATCCACCGAGAAGCCCGGGGGCAACATTCTGGACATGCCCGGAATCATGCTCAGAATTTCGCTGAAGCTGCCCATCTTGCGCATCTGGCGCATCTGGCTGATGAGGTCCTCGAGGGTGATCTCCTTGAGGTCTTTTTGGGGCGCCTCGAGCTCGGCCTGCTTGGCCCGCTCCATAAGGGTCTGGAGGTCGCCCATGCCCAGGATACGCTGGGCCAGCCGGTCGGGGTAGAAGGGCTCGAGGCCCTCGATCTTCTCCGAAACACCCGCAAAGTAGATGGGCTTGCCGGTCACATAGCGGGCCGAAAGCGCCGCACCACCCCGGGCGTCGCCATCGAGCTTGGTGAGAATCAGGCCCGAGACCCCAATGCGCTCGTCAAAGGTTTTGGAGACATTCAGGGCCTCCTGGCCGGTCATGCTATCCACCACCAGCAAGGTTTCGGAGGGACCCAGCATCTGTTTGAGCTGGGCCAGTTCGTCCATCAGGGCCTGGTCTATCTGGAGACGACCGGCGGTGTCTACGATCACCAGGTCGCGGTAGTCGAAGGTCAGGTGCTGCTGCAGGCGGGTACGGGTGGTCTGGGGGGGCTCACCGTCGGCCACTTCCAGAACCGGAACCCCGATTTTCTCGCCCAGGATGCGTAGCTGCTCGCGGGCCGCAGGCCGCTGGGTGTCGGCGGCTACCAGCAGGGGGCGTCGTCCTTTGGACTTGTAAAAATGGGCCAGCTTGCCCGAAGTGGTGGTTTTACCCGAACCCTGCAACCCCACCATGAACCACAGGTTGCCCTCGTTCTTGAGCAGGGGCTGTTTGGCCTCCCCTCCCAGCATCTCCACCAGTTCCTCGTAAACCACGCTCAGGATTTGCTCTGCTGGGGTCAGGCTCTCCAGCACGGCCTGCCCCAGGGTTTTTTCCTGCACCCTGTTTACGAAGTTTTTCGCCACCTCGAAGTTGACGTCGGCGTCCAGCAGCGACATGCGGATTTCGCGCAAGGTGGCTTTGAGGTCGGCTTCTGTGATACGACCCCGCCCACGCAGCTTATCTACTGCGCTACGGATGCGTTGGGAGAGGTTTTCAAACATAAGTTTTAGTTTAGCGAACTGCCCAAGAAACCACTAAAGGCATTTTTGCGATTTTTGGCCCATGTCTTGCAGGCCGCCCGCTAGGGTAGCAGCAAAAGGTTGAGCGTGTCAATATCAAGTTGAGGCGGCCCCTCCAGCAGCAAAAGCAGGGCCTATTCCTCTATCTCGCTTTCCAGCTCGCCTTCCTCGGGGTTTCTCTTCATCAGCTCGCGCAGCACAGCGGTGGCGTAGGCCCCTTTGGGCAGGAAGAAGCGCACCCATAGCCCCTCTGGCGCTTCCTCCACCCCCCATTCCGTCAGCGGGAAGCGGATCAGGCGACGATCCCCCCGGCGTGAGGCAAAGTGGCTGCGCTCGAGCTCATATTTTTGCAAAATCCGATCCTCGAGGGCCCGGGCCAACCCTTGCGCTTCGCGGTACTTTTTGCCGTACAAGGGGCCGGTTGCGCTTATTTCGAAGCGCAGGGCGCGGGGGTTTTCCAGCGCGGCCTCCTGCACCACAAACTCCCCGCCGGTATCGTGCTTTTTAGCCACATCCCCTTCAATCACCTGGGCAAATAGTCCTTCTTCCAGGCGAAGGGCCAGCCAGTCGTTGAACAAGAGGCTTTGCAGGCTCGAGAGCAGAAACTTCTTCAGCCAGGAGGGGCTGTGTACCTTGCCCTTCTTGACCAGCTCGTAGCCTTTGACGGGGTTTAGCCCGCCAATGCCAAACCGCTGTGGCCCGTAGTAGTTGGGCACCCCCTGCTGCTCCAGCTCGCGCAAAATGGCCTCGGCTACCTGCTTGGGCAGGGTAGCCTGACCCCTAGCACGAATCAGAATGCGGAAGCGGTTGCCCCGCAAGTGGCCCACCTTCAGTTTGTGGGGATGCAAATCCCGCTGCAAAACCCGTACCCCCTCGAGCTCAGCCAGGCTTTCCAGGCGCGGCTCATGCCGGGCGGGAATACTGAACCACTGGCGGGTCAGGGCGTGTTTGTCCTTTAGGCCCGCAACCCCAATGTGGGCTTCGTTGATATGCAGGCGGTCGCGCAAAAACTCAAAAACGGCCCGGGTGGTCAGGCCCTGCTTTTCGATCAGCACGAACAGGTGTTCACCGCTGCCCAGCGGGCTGTAAGCGGGCACCTCTTCGACCTGAAAGTCCTGCGGTAGGTGGCGAATCACCCCCTCTACGCCCGGCAGGTGGGGGGTCAGGTAAGGGTAGGCATTGAAGTCGAAGCGCAGGTTGGGCAAATCTGGCATACCCTATAGCATATAGGGGTGGATTTGCTGGAGGCCAGCCAACTTGAAGCCCAGTTCGCCACCCATCTGACCCGCATGGTACCCGAAGGGGGCCTGGTTGCTGCGGTGTCGGGCGGTAGCGACTCGGTGGCCCTGCTGCTGCTGCTCACCTCCACCCCCCGCAAGGTGGTGGTGGCCCATCTCGACCACGGGCTGCGGCCCGATTCGAGCCAGGATGCCCAGTGGGTCAGGGCCCTGGCCGAGCGCCTGGGCTACCCCTTTGAGTCGGAAAGGCTCGAGGTGGCCCGAATCGCCGAAGAGCGGGGGGGGAACCTCGAGGCCACCGCACGGGAGTTGCGCTATGGCTTTCTGGCTAAAGTTGCCAAAAAGCACCAGGCCCAGGCCATTCTGACAGCCCACACCGAGGATGATCAGGCCGAAACGGTATTGCTCCAGCTATTGCAGGGCACGGGTCGCGGCCTGGGCATGCGTCCCCGGCGGGGCAAGGTGGTGCGACCGCTGCTCGAGCTCAGCCGCAGCACCCTGCGGGCCTACCTGAGGTGCAAAAAGCAAGACTGGCTCGAGGACATTTCCAATGCCGACACCTCGCTGGATCGGAATTTTCTTCGGCATGAGGTTTTCCCCAAGCTAAAGCAGCGTTTTCCCCAGACCAACACTTCCCTGGCGCGGTTTGCAACCATCTCTCAGGTAGACGACGATGCCCTCGACCCCCTGGCCGGGCAATTGCTGCTGCGTGACCTGCGCTGGCCCTGCCCGGCTTTCCGCATCGCGCCGCTTCTACAGGCCTCCGCGGGTCTGCGCCGCCGGGCTTTGCGGCAGATGCTCGAGCAGATCAACCTGCGCCCCGAAATGGGCTGGGTAATGCAGCTCGAGCGGGCCTTGCAGGGTGAGGCCTTTACCTTACCCGAAGGCTGGCAGGTACGCCGCCGCGACGGCACTTTGTTCCTGATTCCCGCCAAATTGGAGGATTTTCCAGCCTGGCGCGGCTCGAGGCTCCCCCTGCCCGGCGACCTGATCGACCCGGGCAAAGGTCTGGTTCGGCTGATGGATTTTTTCACCGAGCACGGCGTCCCAACCGAACTAAAGCAAGCCTGGCCGGTGCGCGCAGTGGGCAACATCGTGCAGGAGGTGTGGAACCTCTGGCCCGAGTCAGAAGACCTCGAGCACATGCGCACGGCGCTCGAGCAGGCCCGGCTGGCCGGGCACAACCACGAGGTGCCCATTGGGGCGGTGCTGGTCTGGGACGATGAGGTGCTGGCTGTAGCGCACAACCAGGTAGAACACCGCCGCGATGCCACCGCCCACGCCGAGCTACTGGCCCTGCAAAAAGCCCTGCACAAAAAGCAGGCCAAGGTACTGCCGGGGGCCACCATCTACGTTACGCTGGAGCCCTGCCCGATGTGTTTTGGAGCACTCATGGAGGCCCAGGTGCGGCGGGTGGTGTATGCGGTGGAGAACCTCAAGGCTGGGGCCGTAACCATTCACCACATGAAACCGCCTTTTGCCTGGGAAGGGGGCTGGCTCGAGCGGGAATCGGCCCGCTTGCTAAGGGACTTCTTCTCACAAAAACGCGCGGCAGAACAGGGCAGCCCCTAGTCCGACCCAGCCCAATTGCTCAAAACCCACCCAGGGCAACAAGGGCCAGGCGCGGCAGACCCTGGGCAGTGTCTCCATAAGCAAAATGCAAGATGCCATACCGAAAGTTCGCTTTAGGAATTGCGCCAGGTATGCATTGACCCATTCCGCTGGTTTTGCCAATCTGCCCTGGCGCAACTTGGCAACCCGTGACTTCTCGGCCAAGTTGTGCTAAAGTCTCTAGTCGGCGCTGCCAGGCCCGCCTGCGGAGGGGTGCCGGAGTGGTTGAACGGGCCGGTCTCGAAAACCGGTATAGGGGTTTCCCCCTATCGAGGGTTCGAATCCCTCCTCCTCCGCCAGCTTCAAAGAGGCACCACAAACCACGACCCCAATAGCCCAAAGGCTGGGGTTGTTCGCTGTTCTTTTTCACCCTAGAAATGCATTTTTGGGCTTAACCTATAAGGCAATGGACACCATTTTGCGCGAAGTCACCACCGAAGAGGTGCGCATTCTCCTGGATCAGTTCGGCCTCAATGCTGAACAGGTCAAGGAAGACCTGTTCCATCTGGAGCTGCCCAACGGCCTGCGGGGTCATCTGATTACCTACGGCGAGCCGTATGTCAGCAGCTTGCAGTTGCGGGCTGGGTTCTCGGGTTTCGACCGGGTAGAAGCGCGCCACCTGCTCAACTGGAACCGTCGCTACCGCTTTACCAAGTCGTACCTGGATGCCGACAACGACCCCGTTCTGGAAAGCGACCTGCGGCTTGTGGGGATCACGCCCGAGGCCATCCACGCCTTTGTGCACGATTTTGGCGACCAGGTTACCCTGTTTTTTTCCTATCTGCGCATGATTGACGCCAACCTGGTCGAATAAAGCGCTCTTCGCAATTATTGGGCCGCACAATCAACCCGCCCAAAACCCAAACTGCCCCCCCAGCAACCGCCGCCCACGCAACACCTTCTGGGTTGCGGCCAGGCCGTTTTGCAAGGCCTCCCGAAAGTCCGGCTGCCCCAGCAAGTACATTAGACCCACCAGTTCACCAATTACGGTAAAGCCACGCACCTGTTGTTCTGTTGCCCACAGTTTTTGTGCCGTGCGCTCGGAAAGCTGCCAGGGCACCTTCAGGTAGTGTTCGGGGCCATGCCAGGGCTCGAGCTGGCCCTGATAGGCAGCTTTCTCTCGTCCCCGTAGGGCTGGCACCACCCCAGGGGCACAGTAACGGGGCGAAAGGTTGGTTAGCACCCCGCGGCAGGCCAGGGGGCGGTGGGCATGCACCGAGCATGCGCCCTCCGGTGTGAGCAGTGGGCAGGGGTTATCTTCCAGAAAATACCGGGTAGGAAAATCGGGCTGGTTTTTTTGCTGAGCCAGGCGCCTGAGCCTTTTGGGGCCTTCGGCTTCGACACGGGCAAGCACCCCAGGCTGGTAGGCCTCGAGCGCTTCACGCAGGTATTCGGCCTCGACCAGCCCCACCACCACCCAGGCCGAGCAGCAAGCAAAGCAGCCCTTACCACAGCTCACCTGCACACGGCGTTCGCCCAAGTAAGCCATAGTGCGACGCTCGAGCTGCCCGTGGGCTTTTATTACCGCCTGGCGCAAAACCGCGTTCATTTGGTTTTGATGATACTCTCACAAACCCAAAAACCAGCAGCTTGCTTGCAATCCCCTTACGGGGCTTTTTGTTTGCGACTTTCAAAGATGGCTCAAGACTTGGGCCTGTTTGCGCGTTGCAATCCCCTTACGGGGCTTTTTGTTTGCGACAGCATACCCCGTTAATCGCCGTCCTGTAAAGGGCTCTTAGAGGGGGTATTTATGAGAAAACCGAGTTATCCACAGGCAACCTGTGGATAAGTGGGCAAAAAGTGGCAGTTTTTGCGATGA
>NZ_JBEVAL010000001.1:0-117181 GCF_051297115.1 Meiothermus cerbereus | reverse complement strand
ATGCATAGCACCCCCTCTTTTTTCACATCCCTGGGGGCAAGGTCAAGTAGCACACGAAGGAATTACCCGCGTATATTGTGCAATTCGCCATGCTTGCGTGTAGAATTTTCGCAGTGGTCAAATATATTGGCTCCAAACGCGCACTTTTGCCCTGGATTACCGGGGTGGTTGCACACATTAATGGCATCAGCCCCATCAAAGACGCCGTGGATTTGTTCTCCGGCAGCGCCCGGGTGGGGCACGCACTCAAAAACATGGGGTTTTTTGTAACCGCCAACGACCTCCATACCTACGCCTGGGTTCTGGCCCAGACGCTCGTTCAGGCCAACCGGAACCAGTATCCCCCTGAGCGCATCCTACCCATCTTGAAGCGGCTACAACGGCTAAAAGGCCAGCCAGGCTGGTTTACCCGCACCTACTGCCAGGAGTCCCGCTTTATTCAGCCCCACAATGGGGCCAAAATCGAGGCCATCCGCGAACGCATCGAGCTCGAGGCCGCCACAGACCAAATCCTGCGGGCCATTCTGCTCTTTAGCCTGATGGTTGCCGCCGACAAAGTAGACTCCACCACCGGCATCCAGATGGCCTACCTTAAGCGCTGGGCCCCCCGCTCGTTCAACTCTTTGCGCCTGGAATACCCACCCCTGCTGGCAGGCGATGGACTGGCCCTCCAGGCCGACGCCCTGGAAATCGCCCCCCATCTACAGGCCGACCTCATCTACCTCGACCCACCCTACAACCAGCACTCCTACCTGGGCAATTACCACCTTTGGGAAACCTTGGTTCGCTGGGATAAACCCCAAACCTATGGCGTCGCCCGCAAACGCACCGAGGTACAAAAGCACAAAAGTCCTTTCAACTCCAGGCGCACAGCCCGGGGCGCGATGGAGCGGCTGCTGTCCAGCCTGCGGGCCAAGCACCTGGTTTTATCCTTCAACAACGAGGGCTTTTTCCGTGCCGAAGAAATTGAGGCCATGCTGAAGGAATGGGGCTATGTGGTGCGCATGAGCCAGACCCACCGCCGCTACGTGGGTGCGCGCATCGGCATCTACAACCCCCAGGGCCAAAAAGTGGGGCAGGTCTCGCACACCGAAAACCAGGAGTACCTGTTTGTGGCGACCCACAGCAAAAAGGTTTTCAACGCTTTGCGCTCGAAGGAAACGAGGCGGCTGGCAGGTTAGGGCTTGGGGTAGAGCGCCAGCCCGCTCACCACCGGGCGCGCCCCCAGCAGGCCATTGCCAGGGTTGCGCAGGCGGCCCTGTACCCATAGCTGGGCCGAGCCGCCCCCATCCATACGAATGGCGCCCCACAAGCCCTGCTCTTGCAGCACCCGGGCCAGGGCCTCGGGGCGCATGGGCTCGGTCACAATAAAGAAGAGCGCCCCCTCCTGCGACCAGGCCACCACCGACTGGGCAGCCACCGCCTCTACCGGGGCACGGTCGCGGAAGGGCTCGGCGTTGGGGTCAAAGACGTTCACCCCCGCTTGCAGCAGCAGGGGGCCCGCCTCGAGGGCGTGGCTGACAGGCGGCTCGAGGCTCACCACCAGCCGCAGGGTCTCGCCGGTGCGGGCGATGGGCGCTTCGGCGGGGAAGGTAAGGGCCCACAAACCCTGGGGGAGTTCGTAGGGCGCAGGATAGGTAGCGATAATCTGTTCACCCTGCACCAGGTGTACATTTTCCCCTGCCCTGCCCACCAGCCCCGGCAGGGTGTGCACCGTATAGCGGGCCCGGGCCAGGTTGAGCCCCACCCGCAGGCTGCGCCCGTCCATTAGCTGCACCGAGGCGGCAAACTGGGGGCGTCCGGCGAATACGGTGTCGTCCTGCCAGAACAGAGCACTGCGCCCAAAGGGAAAGCTAAGGGGCACCCCGGCCCGCACCCAGAGGCCAATGGGCGTTCCGGTAGGCCCATCAAAATAGCCGCCATTCAGGATGGCCAGGGCCCCGGGGGCCATCTGCGGCAAAAGCCGGCGCTCACCAGGGCGGCCCACCGGCTCCATGCGCCAGCGGCCCGGCAGGGCCTCGAGCCAGTACATGCGCACCGGCTCGGGTGTCCAGGCCCACAGCTCGCGGTAGCGGAAGCCCGGTTGCAGGGCCTCCTCGCGCTCGGGCTCGAGGTAGTACACGTCCAGCACATAGCGGCTGGGGTTGGAAAGCAAAAAGGTGCGGTAGCGGTAAAAACGACCCGGCGGGGCTTGCAGCGTGAGCAGGGTGTTTTGCGGCTCGTAGCGGGCCATTAGCTCCACCCCCACAGGCCGCAGCCCCTCGAGGCCCGGCACAAAGTAGGGCAGGCTCAGCTCCAGGCGGCCCGGATAAGGGGCCAGGCCCGAAGGCGCAGGCTGCACCGCGTCGCCCTCGGGCAGGTCGAGCACCAGGCGCAACCGGCTGGCATCGGCAGAGAAGCGCACCCTGGCTTCCGCTGCGCTCACCAGGCCCACCGCCCGGATCACCTCGAGGGGCAGCAGCGTTCCCTGGGGTGGGGGCAGGCCCGCCTCCAGGGGGGGCGTCCAGCCCAGGCCTTCCACATAGGTAAAACTCAGCTCAGCTTTGCGAAAGGTGATGGCCCCGTTCTCCTGGGTTACGCTCAGCCCTAGCCGGCTGGCCGGAAGCATCGGCGGGTTGCCCGCTGGGGCAGGGGGTGTCTGTGCATGGGCCAACGTCCAAAATACCACCGAAACCATCCACCAGCGCCACATGGCTCTATTCCAAGGCATTTTCGTCTCACAAAAATGGGAAAAGTCTCAATCCTGCTTAGCCAGCCCTTAAAGCTACAGGGCAGGCTGCGTTCTATACCAGGGGTTCGGCAGCACCCACCTGGCGCATCGGGCATTAATGGTGCAGGTCGGCATACGCAAAAGCAGCAGGCCCTCAACTTTCTGTCAGCCAGTCCTGCTCGGGGCACAAGAACACATCATCGAGCCGCATGAGCCGTGCGGCCAGCAAGGGCACCTTGTCGAGCTCGTAGTGGAAAAAGTAGCGGGCTGCCTCGAGCTTGCCCCGGTAAAAAGCCCCTTCCTTCCCCACCGACTGCTGGGCCTGCTGCAACCACAGCCAGGCCAGCGTCAGGGTGCCAAAAAGCTCCAGATAGGCAAACGAGTTGGCAAAAGCCCGTTCCACTTCGCCCTGGGCGGCTTTGCTCAGCAGGTGCTGGGTTACTTCGGTGGTGGTCTTGAGGGCCTGCCCGAGCTGTTCGGCATAGCGGCGCAGGTCGGCGGGCAGGCCTGTGTCCTCCTGGCAAGCCCGAACCGTCTGCTCGATTTGCTGTGCCCACAGCCGGAAGCCCAGTCCGCCCTGCATCCCCACCTTGCGCGCCAAAAGGTCGAGCGCTTGAATCCCGTTGGTTCCCTCGTGAATGGCGTTCAGACGGTTGTCGCGGTAGAACTGCTCCACGTTGTAGTCGCGGGTATAGCCATAGCCCCCGTGAACCTGAATGGCCAGCTCGTTGGCCCGCATACCCAGCTCACTCGACCAGCCCTTCACCACCGGGGTGAGTACCTCGAGCAGCAGGTTGGCCTGCCGGGCTGCCTCCGGGGTGGGGGCGGTGCGCTCCTCATCTACCAGCCGGGCCGCATACAAACACAGGTGCAAGCAGCCCTCAGCATAGGCTTTTTGCATCAGCAACATGCGGCGCACGTCGGGGTGCTGGAGGATCGGGACAGCGGGGTTAGCCGGGTTTTTATCGTGCAGACGACGGCCCTGGGTGCGCTCCTGGGCGTATTCCAGGGCGTGCAGGTAGCCCGTGTAGGCCAGCGCCATCGCGCCCATGCCCACCCCAATGCGGGCCTCGTTCATCATGGTGAACATATAAGAGAGGCCCTGGTGCGGCGCTCCCACCAGCTCACCCACCGCGTCCTCGAGGCTCAGCAGGCAGTTGGGAATCCCCCGGTAGCCCATCTTGTGGTTGAGGCCCGCCACCTTGACCCCGTTGCGCGGCCCCAGGCTGCCATCGTCGTTGACCCGATACTTGGGCACGATAAATAGCGAAATCCCCTTGACCCCAGGAGGCCCGCCGGGAATTTTAGCCAGCACCAGGTGCACGATGTTCTCCGCTATCTCGTGGTCGCCGCCAGAAATCCACATCTTGGAGCCGTTGAGCCGGTAGGTGCCATCGGGCTGGGGCTCAGCCCGGGTCAGGATGTCGGTCAGGGAAGAACCGGCGTGGGGCTCGGAGAGGCACATGGTGCCAAAGAAACGGCCCTCCAGCTGGGGCAGCAGGTATTTTTTTTGCTGCGATGGCGAGCCATACTTTCGCAGGACGTTGGCGTTGCCAGCGGTCAGCAAAGCAAAGCTAGAAGTAGCGATGTTGGCCGCCTTAAAAAAAGCGCCATAGGCCGTGGAAATCACGTAGGGCAATTGGATGCCGCCCAGCGCGTAGTCGTGGGTAGCCGCAAACAAGCCTGCCTGGCGGTAGGCCTCGAGCGCCGCCTTGACCTCGGGGTTGGTGTGGACTTTTTCACCGTCGAACCAGGGCTCTTGCTGGTCGTTTTTCTTGTTATGGGTGGCAAAGTGTTCCAGCGCAATCTTGTAGGCCACATCCAGGATGTCCTTGAAGGTCGCGCGGCTGTGGTCGCGGTAGCGTTCACGCTGGGTGAGGGATTCGATATCCAGCACTTCGTAAAGCAGGAACTCGAGGTCGCGCCGGGAGATGAGCTTGTCCATAATGGCGCAATTTTACCGCCCGTCCTTCCCTGGGGGTTTAGCGCACCACCGTACCGGCCCCCGCCAGCGCAGCCGAAATCGGGTTCTCGATGCGGGCATCGCCAAACACCACCCGGCCCACCCCACCCTGCACCGCCTCTACTGCCCCCAGCACCTTTTTCTTCATGCGGCCCTGGGCCACGCTCATGTACTGGGGGTCACCCACCTGGGCGGCTGGAATTTCGCGGATCAGGCTGGACTCATCCGGAAAGTTGGCCAAAAGGCCCGGAACGTTGGAGAGGAGCAGCAGCGCTTCGGCCTGGAAAGCCTTAGCCAGCATGGCCGCCGCTGTGTCGCCATCGGTGTTGATGGCCTCACCCTGGTAGGACACCGCCGGTGGGGTGAGCACCGGCAGGTAGCCCGCGTCCATCAGCAGGCTCAGCAAGCCCGTGTTCACCTTTTCCACCGAGCCCGTGTAGTCGCCCCGGTGAATTTTTATTTTGCCGTTTTCAATGTACTTGACGGCATCTTTGCGCTTACCCTCGAAGATGCGGCCATCCAGCCCCGAAAGGCCCACCGCGTTCACGCCCTCGCGCTGCAAAAGCTCTACGATGCGCTTATTCACCAGGCCACAGTAGACCATCTCGAAGATTTCCAGGGTCTTGCGGTCGGTAAGTCGGCTGGTCATACCGCCGGGGTGGGTCAGGAACTGCGGCGGGTGGCCCAGCGCCTCGGCAATTTGGTTGGTCTCGCTACTGCCCCCGTGCACAACGATGAGCTTTTGACCCGCCTTCCAAAGCGAAGCGGCATCTTTAGCCACTGCCTCGTAGTTGATGCCTTCCGAACCGCCTACCTTGACTACAATCATCGGCCAACCTCTAGCCTGCCATCATACCGATTTTTTGTACACATCGGGGAAATGCCGCTCCATGAAGCGCTCGGGGGCGGCCAGGGGCCGGAAGCCATAGCGAGCATACAAGCTGTGCGCGTCACGGGTAGCAAGCAGCCAGCGTCGCAGGCCCTGAAGCTCGGGGTGGGCCAGGATCACCTCCATCAGCCATTGGCCCAGCCCAGCCCCCCGGTGGGCCTCCAGTACGTACACGTCGGCCAGATAGGCAAAGGTAGCCCGGTCGGTGACCAGCCGTGCCCAGCCAACTTGCTCCTCACCTTGAAAAATTCCGAATGCAAGCGAGTTCTGGAAAGCTTTGGCTACCACTCCAAAAGGAATTCCGGGCGACCAGTAGGCGTCAAAGGCCAGGTAATGGTGTATCCGTGCCAGGTCGAACCGGGAGAAGTCGGTGCTGATGGTATATGCGCCTTTATGCCACTCCATGCCCCTACTCTAGGGGATAGAGTTCCGGGCGCAAAAACGGTGGCAGGGCCAGCTCGATGGTGTGCCGCCAGAACTCCACCCGCTCGACGCGGGAGAGGGTGAGGATGCCCACCGCCCCGAGGGCCTTCTTGGTATCCCTCTTGCCTACCAGGTCGTCCATGATGAGCCCCAGTTCCTCTCCCCCACGCAGCCGCTCCCCCACCACCGGCGGCAGCAAGACCGAGCCCCCTCGAGCCATGCCCCGGCGTCCGTCGGCGCGCAGTATCACCGCGATGTTGAAAAGCCAGCCCCCGTGAGCATTAAACTCAACCCCGGCTTCCAGGCCCAGCCCCCAGGTGGCACCGGGCTGGGCCAGGGCCGCCCTGGCCCGGTTTTCCGCCCCCAAGACCGTTTCGTCGTAGCCAATGGGCTGCACGCGCACCCCGCTGGGCACCTCCACACCGCTGATATAGAGCCCCGGAAACAGCTCCGCAAACACCAGGCGCACGGGTTCCAGCTTGGCCGGGTTGGTAGAGCCGACAACCACCATGGCCTAGGGGTGCAGTCCGGTGAACTCGAGGCCCAGGGTTTCGGGCCAGCCCATCCGCACGTTGAGGCTCTGGATGGCATGGCCGGCGGTGCCCTTGACCAGGTTGTCGATGGCCGAGATCACCACCAACCGCCCGGTGTCTTCTTCCAGCTCGAAGCCCACCTCGCAGTAGTTGGTGCCCTCTACCACCTTGGGGTCGGGGTAGCGGTGAATGCCCTTCTTGAGCTTGACCAGGCGAATAAATGGCTCCGCTCCATACACCTTGCGGTAGGCACCCCAGACGTCCTTCTCGCTCAGGCCATGCTGTAAGAAGGTCTGGGCGGTCATCAGGATGCCACGCACCCGGTCGGTGGCGATGGCGGTCAGGTACAACTCGGGCTGGCCTGGCAGGTTCTCCCGAATTTCGGCGGTGTGGCGGTGGCCGGTGGGCTTGTAGGCCCGGATGCTGCCCGCGCGCTCGGGGTGGTGCGAGGCCAGGCTGGGCTCCGCCCCAGCGGCGCTGGTGGAGATCATCACGGTGGCAAAGATGGGGCCTGGGGCCAGCAGGCCCTCTCGCAGCAAGGGATAGAGGCCCAGAATGGTGGCCGTGGCGTTGCAGCCGCAACAGGCGATGCGGTTGGCGGTTTTGAGGGCCTCGCGGTAGAGCTCGGGGTTGCCGTACACCCACTGGCCCAATAGGTCGGGGCGGGGGTGGTCTTCAGCGTAGTACTTTTTGTACAGGTTCAGGTTCTTCAGGCGAAAGTCCGCCGAGAGGTCCAGGATGACCGGGGCCAGATGCTGGTATTTCTCGAACTCCCTGGCCGCCACCCCGTGGGGCATGGAGAGCACCAGGATGTCGCAGGGCTCGAGGTTGGCGGGGTCTACAAACTTCAGGCTGGTGCGGCCCCGCAGGTTGGGGTGTACCAGCGCTACGGGATCGCCCATCATCCGGCGCGAGGTTACCTGCTTAACCTCGAGGTAAGGATGCTGCAGGGCCAGCCGCAGGAACTCTCCCCCAGCATAGCCGGAGCCTCCCACAATTGAAACGGTTTTCTTCTCGCTCATAAGATCGATAACCAAAAGTGTTTCTTTTGCACGAAAAAGACCCTATCGAAAAAGCTTTTGGGGAGTTGCGCCCTCAGTTTCTCCTGGCGCACCCTAGAATACCGGATAAAGACTGCCATGAAAACCAGCAGCTTCTCCTACGTGATCGGCTTCGACGACTTTCCCTTTGCACGCCATCACCGGGGCAGCGTGGGGGTTGTGGGGGTGGTGTACAACGGGCTACGGCTGGAAGGGGTGTTGAGCGGGCAGGTTTGGCGGGACGGGCGCAACAGCACAGCGGTGCTTGTCCGGCTCGTTCAGCACTCAAAGTTTTACCCCAGCCTGCAGCTGGTGATGCTCCAGGGCATTGCCCTGGGTGGCTTCAACGTGGTGGACATCCAGGCGCTATCGCAAAGCCTGGCCCTGCCGGTACTGGTGGTCTCGCGGCGCAAACCCAACCTGGGGGCCATCGAGGCCGCCCTGCAAAAGGTGCGCGGCGGAAAGCAGAAATGGGCGCTTATGCAAAAAGCCGGGGCCCCCGAGCCCGTGGCCGGGGTCTATGTGCAGCGCGTGGGACTAACCCCAGAGCAGGCCGACCAGGTCATAAGGCGTTTTGCGGTGCACTCCAGCATCCCCGAGCCTCTGCGCGCGGCCCACCTGATTGCTGGTGGCCTTGCCACTGGGCAGAGCCGGGCGCGGCCCTAAGTGCGGCGGATGCTCCAGGCGTACTCCAGTATCTTGGCCGGAATGTCCACCCCCGTAACGCTCACCGAGTTCTTGTACTCCATGGTGTGGTTAACCTCGTTTACCAGCAAGCCTCGAGGGGACTCGAACAGGTCAATAGCCACCACCCCACCCCCCACCGCTTTGGCCGCCTTTACAGCCAGCGCGGCCAGTTCGGGCGTCACCGGGCAGTTGGAGGCCTTGCCCCCACGGGCGGTGTTGGTAATCCAGTGGTCAGAACTGCGGTAGATGGCCGCAATGCAGGTATCCCCTACCACAAAAGCCCGGATGTCCCGGCCTCCTTTTTCCACCAGCTCTTGTATGTAATAGAGCTGGTGCTGGTAGCCGCCCAGCACCTCCTTGTGCTCGAGCACCGTTTCGGCGGCATCGCGGTCGCGGATGAGCGAGAGCAGGCGGCCCCAGCTCCCCACCACCGGCTTCATCACCACCGGATAGCCCATCTGCTCGATGAGCTTCAGGGCTTCCTCGGCTTCGGTAGCCAGGGCGGTCCGGGGCTGGGGAACCCCATGTGCTTCTAAAGCGCAGCTGGTGGCCCACTTGTCCCCGCAAACCTCGATAACCTCCGGGGCATTGACCACCGGAATCCCCAGGCTCTTGAGGTAGCGCGAGACCGCCAGGCCCTTGCTCTGTGAGACCAGGCGTTCCACCGCACAGGTAACGCCCTCGAGCTCCAGTGGACGCTCCCCCAGGCGCATGGGCATCTGTTTGGCATAGATTTTCTTGAAAGGAATGCCCAGCCCCTCAGCGGCCTTGAAGAGCATCTCCTCGTCGGGGCGGATGCGGTCGTACAGAATCGCTAGCATAAGCAAAGGGGCTGGTCGTTAGAGGGCAGGGTTTGGGGCTTACCTCCCCTACGCCTGCCCTCCAGGCCCTACCTTACTCGCCCCAGTCCTCCGCTTCTTCGGGGGCCGCTTGTAGCTTGAGGGGCTCCAACCCCACCACCTCGAGCTCCGCACCGCAGGTCTCGCAAACCACCAGCTCCCCCAGTTCGGGGTTCTCCAGCGCAATCGGGCTTCCGCATTCCACACATTCGGCTGTCATGGTCTCTCCTTTCGTCACATTGCTATGCTTCAAGCCGCCAGCCACCGGCCATCGGCTATTGGCTATCAGCTCAGGCCAGGTCTTCCTCGTCCTCTTCGATATCCGACCAGTCGGGCATAAAGCGGTGGCCACACTCCGGGCAGACCACCTCGTCTTCGCCATCCACCTCGAAAGTTAGACCGCACTCCGGGCAGTCTACAAAAAGTCCCTCCTCGCCGTCTTCGATAACCACCACTTCCAGCGGGTCGGTGGATAGAATCTGCAGGTAGGCCCCGCAGGACTCACACTCGAAAAAATCGTCGGGGGTGAGTTCCTCGAGGTCTTCGGCAAGGAGGTAGTTGGCTTCACCGCATTCCGGACAGATTACTTCCAGATCTTCCATAAAAACCCTCAACCCCTTCAGTTTACCCGCCGCTGCGCTCGCCGGGGAAACGCCCATACTTGCGGTAATACTCCAGAATGCTGCCTTCCTTGAGGGCTTCCAGCAAAAAAGCCGGTGGGGGCTTTAGCAAGAAGGTTTCGGCCCCACGCCGCAGAATGCCCTGCTCTAAATCCAGCTCCACCTCATCGCCGTCCTGCAAAGCATCTACCACCTCCGGTGCCTCAAAGGGCATAATGCCCAGGTTAACCAGGTTGCGGTAGAAGATGCGGGCATAACTTTTGGCGATAATGGCCTTGAGGCCCAGCTTGCGCAGGGCTTCCGGGGCATACTCACGTGAAGAACCCAGGCCCGTGTTCTTGCCGCAGACCAGGATCTCGCCCGGCCGGTAGTTGGGTGCAAAATCGGGGCGAAGGTGGGCGAAGGCGTAGGTATGAAACCTGTCCTCGCCCACCATAAAGGGCGCATACTTGCCAGGCAGAATATCGTCGGTGTTGATGGCATCGCCAAACTTCCAGACTCTAGGCATGGGTTACCTCCTCCAGGGCCTCCGGGGTGGTGATGTAGCCAGCTACCGCAGTTGCGGCGGCCACCCGGGGCGAGGCCAGGTAAATCTCTGCATCGGCTGCGCCCATCCGTCCCCTGAAGTTGCGATTGGAGGTGCTCACGCACACCTCGCCCGGTGCCAGCACGCCCTGGTGCCGTCCCATACAAGGCCCGCAGCCAGGGGTTCCCAGCGTAGCCCCGGCTTGCAGCAAGGTGAGCAGGGTGCCGTCGGCAGTGGCCTGCTCGAGCACCTGCGACGAGGCCGGAATAATGAGCAACCGTACCCCCGGCGCCACCTTACGGCCCTTCAGAATTTCGGCCACCTGGTGTAAGTCGTCCAGCCGCCCATTGGTACAGGTGCCCACAAACACCTGGTCTACCTTTTTGCCCCTTACCTTTTCTACCTCTTCCACGTTGTCCACGTAAAACGGCACCGCGACCCGTGGGGTAAGGTTAGAGAGGTCAATCTCGACTTCCCTGACATACACCGCGTCGGGGTCAGGAGTCAGCCAGCCGGGCACGTCATACATCTGCAAAATCTCCCCGCTGGGCACCACCAGCCCGCACTTGGCCCCGGCCTCCACGGTCAGGTTGGCCAGGGTCAGGCGCTGGCTGCGGCTCAGGGACTCGGCCCCATCCACCAGGTGCATCTCGATGCTCATGTAGGTAGCCCCATCAGCAGTGAGCACCCGAACCATCTCCAGGGCCGCATCCTTGGCCGTCGTGCTGGGTGCGAGCTGTCCCCGAAAAGTTACCTTGACCGTTTCTGGCACGCGCAACCAGGTACGCCCCGAGGCGGCAGCCAGCGCAATGTCGGTAGCCCCCATCCCGCTACCAAAGCAGCCGATACCCCCATAGGTGGTGGAGTGGCTGTCCGAGCCCAGCACGATGCCCCCCGGCAGGGCCAGCCGCTCCTCCACCAGCACCTGGTGGCAGATACCCCGCCCCACGTCAAACACCCGGCAGCCATACTGCTTGCCCCACGCCCGGATTTCCTTCTGGGCCTTGGCTACCTCGACGTTGGCGGCGGGGGCCACATGGTCAATCACGATGGACACCTTTTCAGGGAAGCGCGGGGTTGCCTCGAGCTGTGCCAGGCGCTTGAAAAAGCTCCCGGCAATGGAGTCCACCACCATCACCTGGTCTACCTCAACCACCACCAGCTCCCCCGCCCTGACCTCACGGCCGGCTCGCTTGGAAAGAATTTTTTCTGCTAAAGTTAGCCCCATCGCATCCCCCCATCAAAACGTGTTCTATGCATAAACCCTCAGTCCAGGTTCTCCAGCCGGGCAGTCGGCACCTCCTCGGGCAAGATATGGCGCAAAAGGCCGTGGGCTTCTGCGATTTCCAGCAAAAGTTCCTCGGGTTTCTTGCGGCGCCCAATTTCAGCGGTGCGGCTCTTGAACTCCTGCGCTACCTGCTTGGCCTGCTCTTTGCTGATGATAAAGTTCTCCACTTCCTTCAGGTAGTAGTAAATCAGGTTCCAGCCCGATAGGGGGCCCAGAAGCAGCTGGTTTTTGTCCACGCCGAAGTCGTGCAGATTGTGCGCCTCGTAAACTTTTTTCTCGTTCAAAACTGCTTTCTGGTGTACTCCGGCGGTATGCGTGCGGTTGGTCAGCGACACTGGCTCGGTATAGGGCACCAGTGTGCCTAGAATGGAGGCCATAAGCACATTAAGCGGATAACACTGGTTCAGGTTGTACTGCCTTGCAATTTCGGGGTAGCGCTTGGAAAGGTTAAACAGCACCCCCGTAACCGAGGGAATGCCGGAGCGCTCCGCCAGGCCCCAGATGGAAGCATCCACATAGCGCACCCCAGCCCGCACCGCCGCAATTACGTTGGCCAGGGCCAGGCCCCGGTCGTTGTGAAAGTGGCACTCCAGGGCGGCGTTGGGGTAGCGCTGGCGCAGCCGGGCCACCACCGCACTCACATCTTCGGGCTCAGCTACCCCCACGGTATCGGGCATGCCCAGGGTGTTCACATAGGGATAAACTGCATCGTACAGGCAAAAGATGTCCTCGAGTGGGGTGCGGAAGGCGTCCTCGGCGCTAAAGCGCAGGTAAAGGTCGGGGTGGGCCTTACGGGTTGTCCCAATCACCTCCTGGGCCAGCCGAACCGACTCTTCCAGGGATTTTTGGGCATTGTGCTGCTGGGCCAGGGGCGAAACCCCCAGGTAGAGGTTCAGGCCGTTGCAGCCTGTCTCGAGGGCCCGCTCGATATCATCCAGGTTGCAGCGGCAGTGGGCCAAAAACATCAGGGGCTTCTGGGTGAGGGCCCTGGCATGAGCTATCAGCTCCTGCACGTCCTGCGCCTCGGCCACCCCGACCACCGGTGAAAAAAACTCGAAATGGGTTACCCCCAGCTCTATCAAGCCTGTCATCAACACCTTCTTCTCTTCCAGCGTAAAGCGATACTTTTCGGTGTCAAAGAGCAGCGGCGACTGCTGGCCATCGCGGAAGGTGGTGTCCACGATTTCGATACGGTGTGTTGGGGTGAGTGCTGCCATAACCTCCTTCATAAAAAAAACCGCCCGCAAGCAGTGTGCGGGCCGGGATACGCAGTTGCGCGGACTAGCTCAGACTAGCCCCCCGGCACTGGATTTTTTTGCACTTAAGATCATCCTGGGGGAAGTGTACCCGTGCCCTGCCGGGGCTGTCAAGGCTGTGTAATCGGTGGCTACTCGAGCCAGTTGGAATTAATTAATCTGTTGCTTATAATGCGCTCACATTAGGCTTACAGGACTATGCATATCCATGAAGGTATTGCCCCAAGCGGAGATGGCTACGGACAGTTTTACCGGCGCTGGCGACCCAGCAGGCCCAAAGCCTTTTTGGTTGTGACCCATGGTTTTGGCGAGCACAGCGGGCGCTATGTCCATCTTGCGGAGTACCTGGTTTCTCGTGGCTACGCGGTGTATGCCCACGACCTGGTGGGTCATGGTCGCTCGAGTGGGCAGCGCGGGCACATCGACAGCTGGACCGATTACTGGCACGCCCTGGCTATTTTTCGCAACTTTGCACAGGCTTGCGAACCCTCGCGGCCATCGTTCTTGTTTGGCCATAGCATGGGCGGCCTGGTGGTGCTGAGCTATCTGGCAACGCAGCCCCTGGACATAAGGGGAGCCATCGTGAGTGGGGCCTTGCTCGAGCCGGGCAGTACCGCTAATCCCCTGCTGGTGGCCGCGGCGCGGCTGCTATCTGAAAACTGGCCCGCTTTGTCGTTCAAACTGGGGTTGAATATCAAAGCTCTCTCCCGCGACCCAGCCGTGATCGAAGCCTATCGTAACGACCCCCTCGTGCACGGTAGGGCCAGTGTCCGCTGGGGCACCGAAGTGCTGAACGCCATGGGCTCGCTCAAAGCCCAGGTCAAAAAGATTGTCGATCCGCTGCTCATCCTGCATGGTGAGGCCGACGCCATCAACCGCGTCGAGGGGGCACACTGGCTTTTCCGAGAGGTATCCTCTATCGACAAAGAGCTGCGCATCTATCCGGGGGGGTATCATGAGCCCCTCAACGATCTGCAAAAGGAGCAGGTTTTGCACGACATTGCCGACTGGCTCGATCGGCACCTGTAGAAAATCTTTTCCCGCGTCGGGGCACCTAACCGCTCCCAGGTCTGGCCCCTCTATGCAAGTAATGGCTTGGTAATAAGGGCTTTTTAGGGTTTAGGCAGGAGGCATTTATGGCTACTGTTGAATCCGCGAAGCCCCGTTCGGGCTCGAGCCGTTCCAAAGGCCGCTCGAGCCAGCCGCCCCTGCGCTTTGTGCGGTGGTTCGAAGAGGTCGGCATCGAGGATGTGCCGCTGGTCGGGGGTAAGAACGCCTCGCTGGGCGAGATGGTGCGCGAACTGGGCAAGCTGGGGGTACGGGTGCCCGATGGCTTTGCTGTGACCGCCGAGGCTTACCATCACTTCCTGCAGGCCAACGGCCTGGGGGCCCCCATCCGCGAACAATTGCACGAGCTGAACCCCCACGACCCCGACGACCTGGCCCGGCGCACCCGGCTCATCCGCAACCTGATTCTGCGGGCCTCGCTGCCCGAGGACCTCGAGGGTGAAATCCTGCTGGCCTACCGCGAACTCTCACGCCGGGCCGGCATAGAAGACCTGATGGTGGCGGTACGCTCCAGCGCCACCGCCGAGGACCTGCCCACCGCCAGTTTTGCTGGGCAGCACGAGAGTTACCTGGGCATCCAGGGCGAGGCTGAGCTACTGGAGGCGGTGAAGAAATGCTTTGCCAGCCTCTACACCGCCCGGGCCACCCGCTACCGGGTGGATATGGGCTTCCCCCACGAGAAGGTGCTGCTCTCGGTGGGGGTACAGCGGCTGGTGCGCTCGGATCTGGCTTCCTCGGGCGTGATCTTTACCCTCGACACCGAGACTGGCTTTGACGGGGTGGTGATGCTGGAAGGGGTCTGGGGCCTGGGCGAGAACATCGTGCAGGGCAAGTCCACCCCCGACCGTTTCTACGTGCACAAGGAAACCCTGGCCAAAGGCTACAAGCCCCTGCTCTGGAAAAAACTGGGGGCCAAGGAACTGCGTTTGGTCTACGACCCCGAGCATCACAAGCTACGCAACAACCCGGTAGCGCCCGCCGAACGCAAGCAGTGGGTGCTCTCCAACGAAGAAGTGCTGACCCTGGCCCGGTGGGCAGTTGCAATCGAGCAGCACTACAGTAAAAAACGGGGTTCCCCTACCCCCATGGACATCGAGTGGGCCAAGGACGGGATTACTGGCGAGCTGCTCATCGTGCAGGCCCGGCCCGAAACCGTCCACAGCCGCAAGAGCGCCACCATCAAAACCTACACCCTGCTGGAAGAAGGCCGGGTGCTGGTGGAAGGGCTGGCGGTGGGGGAAAAAATTGCCACAGGGACAGCCAAGGTCATCCGCGACCCCAAGGCCATGAACCAGATCAAGCCCGGCGATGTTTTGGTTACCGTTACCACCAACCCCGACTGGGAACCCATCATGAAGATTGCCAGCGCCATCGTGACCGAGCGGGGTGGGCGCACTTCGCACGCGGCGATTGTGGCCCGCGAACTGGGCATTCCGGCGGTGGTGGGGGCTGCCGGGGCGACCAAAGCCCTAGCCAAGGGGGGCCCGGTCACGGTCTCGTGCGCCCAGGGTGAGGTGGGGCGGGTTTATGAGGGGGCTTTGAAGTTTGCGGTGGAGGAGTTCGACCCCTTCCAGCTTGGCTCCACCCGCACCCAGGTCATGATGAATGTGGGCAACCCCGAGCAGGCCTTCCGGCTGGCACTCCTGCCCAACGACGGGGTGGGTCTGGCCCGGATGGAGTTCATCTTTGCCGACTGGGTGGGCATTCACCCCCTGGCACTGCTCCACCCCGAAAAACTAAGCCCCAGGGTGCAGCGTGAGGTTGAGATCAAAACCAATGGCTACAAGAGCGGGCGTGAATACTTTGTTGACCGCCTGAGCCAGGGCATCGCGGTGCTGGCCGCGGCTTTCTACCCCAAGCCGGTCATCTTGCGCATGAGCGACTTCAAAACCAACGAGTATGCCAGGCTGCTGGGGGGTGAGGCCTTTGAGCCAGGCGAAGAAAACCCCATGCTGGGCTGGCGTGGGGCCAGCCGCTACTACCACCCCGACTACAAAGAGGGCTTTTTGCTCGAGGTCGAGGCGGTGCGACGGGTGCGCGACGAGATGGGCCTCACCAACCTGGTGGTGATGATTCCCTTCTGCCGCACAGTAGAGGAAGGTAAAAAGGTGCTCGAGGTCATGAAAGAAGGAGGCCTGGAGCGTGGTAAGAACGGCCTGGAAGTTTACGTGATGGCCGAGATTCCTTCCAACGTGATCCTGGCCGAAGAATTTAGCCAGATCTTCGATGGTTTCTCGATTGGTTCCAACGACCTGACCCAGCTGGTGCTGGGGGTAGACCGCGATTCCACCCAGGTAGCGGCCCTCTTCGACGAGCGCAACCCGGCGGTCAGGTGGGCCTGCGCCGAGTTAATTCAAAAAGCCCATAAGCACGGGCGCAAGGTGGGAATTTGCGGACAGGCCCCCTCCGATTACCCCGAGTTTGCCGCCTTCCTGGTGGACGCAGGCATCGACTCCATTAGCCTTAATCCCGACGCGGTGCTGCGCAGCAAAAAGCGCATAATGGAGGCTGAAAAAAGCTTGGGAACAGGCAAGTCCGGGATGTAGCAAGATGGAGGAGGACGGCATGAGGCACCTGCGAATCGTTTTTTTGGCCGATCGGATTATCCAGGGCGACGAGGTCTTTCCCGACGAGTTTTACGACCCAGAAACCTTCCGGCGCTGCGCGGCCCAGTGGGGTGGGCCGGAAAATGTCCTGATTCTACGTAACGCTACGGTAGCGGATGGCGGCTTGGAGGAGAGGCTGGAGTACCTGCTGATCAACCGTGCCGAAATTGTGGCGCTGGGCCTGGGTGGCATGAGCGTTAGCGGGGTTGAGGGCTTGCGGCCATAACCAGCGTCGGGCAAAACCAGGCTGGCTTGGTCATCAAGCCGCCTTAAAGCAGCACAATTGCTCGCCAAATCCACAACCTAAGCCATAAGGTCATTTGGCCCAAGCGCAACCGGTTAAGCTAGCAGCAACGGAGGAAGGCATGCACAAGGGCCAGTTCGTACTGGAACGCTCTGGGCTCGAGCAACTATTGCAGGCCCTCAAGGCCGAGGGCTACCTGACCCTGGGGCCCACGGTGCGGGAAGGGGCCATCGTCTACGACGAAATCGAGCGGCTTGAAGACCTTCCCATAGGTTATACCGACCACCAGGAGGGGGGCACCTACCGCCTGCGGCGGCGCAGCGACGAGGCCCTGTTCGGCTACAACGTGGGGCCCCATAGCTGGAAGCGTTTTTTGCACCCGCCCCTGCTGCGCCTGTTCCGGGCCCACAGGGTAAACGGGAAGCTCGAGCTCGAAGGTGAGGCCCAGCCCATCCCCAAATACGCCTTTTTGGGTGTGCGGGCCTGCGAACTGCGGGCCATCGAGGTACAGGATCGGGTTTTTCTGGGCGGCCCCTACCAGGACCCCCACTACAAAGCCCGGCGCGAGCAGGTTTTTTTGCTGGCCCTCAACTGCACACAAGCCGGCAACACCTGTTTTTGCACCTCCATGAACAGCGGCCCCAAAGCCCAGCGCGGTTTTGACCTGGCCCTGACCGAGGTGCTGGAGAACGGCCAGCACTACTTTGTGGGGCAGGTGGGCAGTGAACGGGGGGCCCGGCTCTTGGGCCAGGTAGCCCACCGCCCGGCCCAGCAGTCGGAGTGGAGCCAGGCCGAGGCCCTGGTGGCGCAGGCGGCCCGGAGCATGGGGCGCCAACTGGATACCGAGGGGCTCAAGGAGATGCTCTACCACAACCTCGAGCACCCCCGCTGGGAGGAGGTCGCGGCCCGCTGCCTGAGCTGCGGCAACTGTACCCAGGTCTGCCCCACCTGCTTCTGTACCAGCGTGGAAGACCATACCGACCTCGCGGGCCAGATGGCCGAACGCACCCGCCGCTGGGACTCCTGCTTCACCGCCGACTTCTCCTACCTACACGGCGGCAGCGTGCGGGTCTCGACCAGGGCCCGCTACCGCCAGTGGCTGACCCACAAGCTGGCTACCTGGCAGGATCAGTTTGGCAGTCTGGGGTGTGTGGGCTGTGGCCGCTGCATCACCTGGTGTCCGGTGGGGATTGACCTGACCGAAGAGGTGGCTGCCATGAGGGCCTCGCCTTCGGGGCAGCCCTGGTTCACACCGCCAGCGGGGGGTGCACATGTCTAAAACCAGCCTTCAGCAGTATCTGAGCGAACATCCCTTCTTCCGTGGCCTGCGGCCCAAAGACCTGGCCTGGCTGGCCGAGCTGGCCGAACCCTTGGCGCTGGAAGTGGGCGACTACCTGTACCGGGAGGGCGATGTATCCAAAGACTTTTACCTGATTCAAGAGGGGCTGGTGCGCCTGGAAATCCACACCCCTGGGCGGGGTGCGCTGGTGATTCAGACTCTGGGGCCGGGGGAGGTGCTGGGCTGGTCGGTGATGCTGCCCGAGACCCACAAGACCTTCGATGCCCACATCTTCCAGGCTGCCCGCTTGCTGGCCTTCGATGCGGCGGCGGTGCGCCAGCGCTCGGAAGAAGACCACCACTTCGGTTACGAGCTGTGCAAGCGCTTCTCCAGGGTCATCGGTGGGCGCTTGCAGGCCACCCGGCTTCGCCTACTGGACTTGTATGGTCAACCCCATTAGTTCCACTCCCCGGCTCGACCCCATGCTGCCCCGCCCCTTTCGGGTGGCACGGGCCATCCGCGAGACCGCCGATGTGGTGACGCTCGAGCTCGAGCCGCAAGAAGGCCCGCCGCTGGCCTTTTTGCCGGGCCAGTTCACCATGCTGTATGTCTTTGGGGTGGGCGAGGTGCCCATCTCCATCAGCGGCGACCCCCACAAGCCCGAGCGCCTGGTGCACACCATCCGCCGGGTGGGCCCGGTCACCGAGGCCCTGTGCCAACTGCGCAAGGGGGATGTGCTGGGGGTACGGGGCCCTTTTGGCAGCCACTGGCCGGTGGAACAGGCCAGAGGCGGCGATGTGGTGATGGTCGCGGGGGGCCTTGGCCTCCCACCCCTGCGCCCCGCCATCTACCACCTGCTGCGCCACCGGCAGGATTATGGGCGAATCTACCTGCTCTACGGGGCACGCACCCCCGCCGATCTGCTATTCCCTGAGGAGCTCAAGCGCTGGCAGCACAGCCTCTCCCACGCCCCCGGCGCCTGGCCGGTGCGGGTTACGGTCGACCGCGCCGAGGGTAGCTGGGATGGGGCTGTGGGGGTGGTTACCGAGCTAATCCCCCACCTGCAACTAGACCCTACCCGCACCACTGCCCTGGTGGTGGGGCCGGAGGTGATGATGCGCTTTACCCTTGCCGAGCTGCGCAAACGCGGGGTGCCGGAGGAAAACCTCTACCTCTCGATGGAGCGCAACATGAAGTGCGCGGTGGGCTTTTGCGGACACTGCCAGCTGGGGCCCCACTTCGTGTGCAAGGACGGGCCGGTCTTGGCCTTTGCCCAGGTGCGGGACTGGATGATGCGAAAGGAGGTCTAGATGCCCGGTAAGCACAAACCCACCCTGGCGGTCTGGAAGTTTGCCTCCTGCGACGGCTGCCAGCTTTCGCTTCTGGACTGCGAGGATGAGCTGCTGGCCCTAGCTGGGGCGGTCAAGATTGCCAACTTCCTCGAGGCCTCCAGTGCCGTTCTGCCTGGCCCTTACGACCTTTCGCTGGTCGAGGGTTCCATCACCACCCCCCACGACGCCGAGCGCATCCAGGCCATTCGCAAGAACTCCCGTTTTCTGGTGGCCATTGGGGCCTGTGCCACGGCGGGGGGCATCCAGGCTTTGCGCAACTTTGCCGATGTGGAGGAGTTTACCCGTGTGGTCTATGCCCAGCCCGAGTACATCGAGACCCTAAAGCACTCCAGCGCCATCTCCGAGCATGTGAAAGTGGACTTCGAGCTGCGGGGCTGTCCGGTCAACAAAGCGCAGCTGCTCGAGGTGGTCTCGGCCTTTCTGCACAAGCGCAAGCCCAACATCCCCCCCCACAGCGTCTGCCTGGAGTGCAAGGCCCGGGGCACGGTCTGTGTGATGGTGGCCCAGGGCATTCCCTGCCTGGGGCCGGTTACGCAGGCGGGCTGCGGGGCCATCTGCCCGGCCTACCAGCGGGGCTGCTACGGCTGCTTTGGCCCCCAGGAAAACCCCAACACCGTGGCCCTGAGCGCCTGGTGGACGCACCTCGGTGTGAGCGAAGCGGCCCAGAAGCGGGCCTTCCAGAGCTACAACGCCGGGGCCCGGGCCTTCAGCAAGGAGGCACAGCGCCATGGCTGACACCGCAAAAACCCGCCAGACCAGAACCATCCGGGTGGGCAACCTGGCCCGCGTAGAGGGGGAAGGGGCCCTGTACGTGCGGGTCAGGGGCAACCAGGTCAAAGAGGTGCGGCTCGATATCTTCGAGCCACCGCGTTTCTTTGAGGCTTTTTTGCGCGGGCGCAGCTTTGCCGAAGTGCCCGACGTTACCGCCCGCATCTGCGGCATCTGTCCGGTGGCCTACCAGATGAGCTCGTGCCAGGCGCTGGAAGCCGCTTTGGGGATAGCAGTGGAGGGTCAGCTAAAGGCGCTGCGGCGGCTGCTCTACTGCGGGGAGTGGATCGAGAGCCACGCCCTGCACATCTACTTTTTGCACCTGCCGGATTTTCTGGGCTACCCCGACGCGGTGCGGCTGGCGCAGGACCAGCCCCAGCGGGTCCGGGAGGCCCTGGAGCTGAAAAAAACCGGCAACGAACTGATGGCGCTTTTGGGCGGGCGGGAGATTCACCCCATCAACGTGAAGGTAGGAGGGTTCTACCGGGTGCCGCGCAAGGCCGAGCTGCTGGCGGTGCGGGATAAGCTCGAGCGCGCCCGCGAGATTGCCTTTAATACGGTACATTTTGTGAGCCGCCTGGACTTCCCCGACTTCGCGCCCGACTATACCTTTGTGGCGCTGCGCCAGGAGGGCGAGTACCCCATCCTAGAGGGGCGCATCGTCTCCAACCGGGGGCTGGACATCCCGGTTGCAGACTTCGAGCAGCACTTCCAGGAGGAACACGTCCCCCACTCCAATGCCTTACATGCCACCCACCAGGGCCAGCCCTACCTGGTGGGGCCGCTGGCCCGCTACAACCTGAACCACGACCAGCTCCCCGCTGCGCTGCAATCGCTGGCCCGGGAGGTTGGCCTGGGGCCGGTCTGCCGCAACCCCTTCCAGAGCATCGTGGTGCGGGCCATCGAGACCCTGTATGCCTGCGAGGAGGCCCTGCGTCTGATTGACCAATACCAGGAGCCCGACGCCCCCAGCGTTCCCGTGGTGCCCAGGGCCTCTGCCGGTGCAGGGTGCAGCGAGGCCCCCCGCGGCATTCTCTACCACCGCTACCAGATGGACCAACAGGGCCTGATTACCGCGGCCAAAATTGTGCCCCCCACCTCGCAAAACCAGAAGATGATGGAGGAAGACCTGCGGCAGTTTGTGGCCGCCCACCTCGAGCTGCCCAAGCCCGAACTCACCCTGCGCTGCGAGCAGACCATCCGCAACTACGACCCCTGCATCTCCTGCGCGACCCACTTTTTGCGGCTGGAAATAGAGCATGAGACCTAGAGTGCTGGCCCTGGGCAACCCCTACCGCCAGGACGACGGGGTGGGGCCCTGGATAGCCGAACAACTGCGTCAAGCGGGCCTGGACGTGCTGGAGGTGGGCGACGACCTGACCCGCCTGGTGGAGGGCCTGGCCGGGGCCGACGAGGCCTGGGTGATAGAGGCGGTGGTCTCGGGCCAGCCACCCGGAACCCTGCATGTGCTCGAGGTGGGTTCTGCACCTCTACCTGCGTTTGAGCGGCTCTCGAGCCACACCTTTGGCCTGAGCGAGGCCCTCGAGCTCGCCCGCGCCCTGGGTGTGCTGCCCCGCCACACCGTGGTCTTTGGCATCGAGGGTCGCTGCTTTGGCAGTGGCGAGGGGCTAAGTCCGGAGGTGGCGCAGTCCGCCGAAAAGGTCATTGGGATTCTTCTGGGCAGGCTCGGCCACCCCAGGGCCGACTAGCGGCGCTCCACCGTCAGGGCTTTGCGCTGGGCCTCTTCCAGGGCCTGGCGAGGGTTGGCATTGCCCTTCAGGACGCGCTCGAGGGCCTCTTCCAGAAAACCGTACCAGAGGGTCACCTCGGGGTCTTGTACCCAGCTGGCGGCCTGCTCGAGGCCCGCAAAGGCCACCCGGCGGCGGGGGTCTTCGCGGTAGAAATCCTCCAGTAAGGGCTGGGCTGAACGACGCAGGGGCAGGCAGTAGGTGGCCCTGACCCACTCAGCCTGGATGGAGGGCTCCATCCAGTAGCGCCACAGCGCCACGGCCCCTCTGGCCTGGGCCTCGCTGGCGCCGCGCAACACCATCAGGTTGCCCCCGGCCAGCGGCAACTTGCCGTCGGGCGTGCGGGGTAGGGGGGCCACCCCCAGCCGGAATGGAATGGGGGTACGCTTTTCCAGGGTGGGCCAGACGGTAATCGGCGCAATCCCCATAAACACCTTGGTACGCACAAAATCCACCATGGCAAACTGAGCCTCGGCGATGTTGCGGCTCACCGCGTGCCCCGAGCGCACCAGGTCTTGCAGGTACTCGAGGCTCTGCACCACCTTGGGGTCGGAAAAGTTGGGCCGACCATCACGCACCAGCTGCCCACCCCGGCTCATCACCACGGCATTAAAGCTGTAGACATCGCTCACCACCATAAGCCCTTTGGCCGAACGGGTGGTAAGCTGCTGGGCTGCACTGGCCAGGGCCTCCCAGTTCTGGGGTGGGTTCAGGCGGCGGGCAGCCAGCTGGTCGGCATTAAAAAAAAGCACCGGCAGATGCAGCTCGAGCGGCAGGGCATAGGTTCGACCCTGGAATCGCCCGGTCTCGAGCAGTCCGGGGTAAAAATCGCCAGGCAGGTTACCCAGGTACTCGTCCAGCGGCAAGGCCAGGTTTTCTTGCACGGCCCGGCTCACAAACGAAACCTCGCCGTAGTAAAGCTGGGGCGCATTGCCTGCCCGAAGGGCCGCGGTTAGTTTGAGCCCCCCCTCGCGCAGGTCGCCCACATGCTGCGCCACCACGCGAAAGTCGCGCTGTCGAGCGTTGAAATCCGCCACAATTTTTTCCAGCGCCTCCCGCCCTGGCGGCTCGAGGGTATGCCAGAATGCGATATCAACAGGTCGTTGCGCAAAAGCCCCCCCGCTAAACAGGCATACCAGCAGAAGACGTTGAAGCGCAGCATTCATCAGCCAAGTTTAGAACAATTTTCTGAACCCTTACTGAAGGCTTGCGCCACCAAGTTTAGAACGCTCTTCACAAATATTGAGCTGCTCACAACTCGATCGCTTTGTCCTGCACAGCACAGTGGCCTCCCGGATGGGAGACCAGGTCTGTGAAGAGTACGATAGGGCGGTCTGCAGAGAAAGTGGTACTCCTAATCGGGAAAAGGCCTGTTCCGGGCTTATTTTTGCCGCTGGGCAACTCAAAAACATGGTTCTAGACGCATTCTCGTTTTTGTGCAGCAGCAAAATAGCGAAGACCGCGATAAACAGAAGGCTTCAGGCAGGGTTCATTTCAGCATTTCTCGCCCCACCAGCACATACTCTTCCCAGGCCCGTGCCGCCCGCGGGTCTGGGGCATTTTGCACCAGGGTTCCAGCCAGCACCGCCTTCTCGTAGGCAGCCCGGCGATGGATGGCATGTTTGAAATGCGGTATTTTCCGGGCCTTCAGATGGGCAAGTGTGCGCATTCCGTCCAGCGAGGGAAAGGGTGGAACCAGGGTCACCAGGGCCTTGAACGGCAGGCCCTCGAGCGCCTGTACAAACTGCTGCAAGCTGGTCAGCGAGAGCACCCCCGGGGAAGTGGGAACTACCACCAGATCGGCCTTGTTCGCGTACTCGCGCAGGGTCTTGCCCCTGGGGTGCCCGGCTGTATCAATCACCACGTGTTCAAACCGCCTGGGCCGGGCCTCCTCGGGGCCGACCACTTCAAAGGGCAGCCCTGCGCCTTGTCGCGCCCATACCAGCACACCCTCAGCAGGATCAGCATCTACCAGCAAAGTGGGGCCACGAAGCTGTAAAAACGCGGCCAGGTGCACTGCCGTGGTGGTCTTGCCCACCCCGCCTTTGAGCGATGTAACCAGAACGCGCATGTCTGGCTACATTCTAGCCGCACCGGCAGGGCACCCCGCTTACAACGCGGCAAATTTGCTCTGGTAAACAAAAAAGCACCCTGCCCCTCCCAGCGCAATGTGCCAGGGAGGGGCTTTTATGCCTATGCGGTGGGCTCGATGAGGCCGTAGTTGCCATCGCGGCGGCGATAAATCACGTTAATCTGCTCGGTGTCGGAGTTGCGGAACACGAAGAAATCGTGACCCAGGGCCTCCATCTCGAAGGCTGCGTCTTCTGGGGTCATGGGCTTCATGTTAAAGCGCTTGGTGCGGACAATACGCGGCTCGCCATCTTCTTCGGCTTCGGCAAGGCTACCCCCCGCCAGCACCGGTTCTGGCACTGCCTGGCGTTCCCGCTGGAAGTGGCGCTCCTTGTAGCGCTTGAGCTGGTACTCCAGGCGGTCAATCGAACGATCTATGGCCGCGTACATATCGGGGTCGGACTCCTCAACCCGCACAATGCCCCCCGGCACATTGACCTGAATCTCGGCCTTGGCCTTGCGCTCGACCCGCGCGCCCTGGGCCATCGAAAGCACTACTTTGGCCTCGGCGTTGTCGAAAAAGCGATCCAGGCGAACCATTTTCTTATCTAGATAGTTCTTGAGGGCCTCAGTAATCTCAATTTGACGACCAACCAGCTTGTAGACGTTCATTCTCGCCCTCCAATCGCGCTGCGAGTTTGGCTTTCCAGGCTGGATTTCGGGGTGGAAGCGGCTCGGAAACCTCTAAAATTTGGGTTTCCCGAAACGCTGTTTGGGCTTTCAAAATGCCCCTATAGCCTGGTACCTAAATACTACCACCACCTGATGAGGGATATTTGTCCGAAATTGGCCTGGCGCATCACGGTTCAACAATTGCACCGTACCGGGTATTCCTCACCGCTCTCACGCCAGGCTGTACTTCCCCTCTCGCTCATCGCGCACCAGCTGTCCGGCCTTGAGCACCACTACCCGCTGGGGATAGGCTTCCACCAGGTCGCGGGAGTGGGTGGCCATCAAGACGGTAGCCCCTCGAGCGTGCACCGTCTTAAAAATTTCCAGCACCGCCAGGGCATTGGCCGGGTCGAGGTTGCCGGTGGGTTCGTCGGCCAGCAAAACCTGCGGATCACCCACCAGGGCTCGGGCAATGGCAACCCGCTGGGCCTCACCCACCGAGAGTTCTTCAGGATAGGCCCGCTTCTTGTGGACAACCCCCACCTGGCGCAGCACGCGGGTCGCCCGGGTATCCCACTCGGTTTTGGGCACCCCCAGCACGTGCAGGGTAAAAAACAGGTTCTCTTCAACGGTTCGATCCCTTAGCAGCCGGTGATCCTGAAAAACCACCCCAATGCGGCGGCGGTGCAGGGCAATGCGGTCACCGTGGAGGGCCTTGAGGTTTTCCCCGGCGAAATAGACCGCCCCCGAACTGGGCTCGAGGCGCTTCAAAATCAGGTTGAGCAGGCTCGACTTACCCGCGCCCGAATGCCCAACCAGAAAAACAAACTCACCTTTTTTTATCTCCAGGCTAAGGTCGAACAGGGCCTTGGTCTGGGTACGGGGGTACTCGAGCGTCACCCGGTGAAAGTGAATCATCAGTATCCAGGGTACAACAATGCACCCCTGGCTGTAGCAGACCAGGCAAAGGCCCGGGTTTTGCACTGATGCAGGCCCGCTGAGTGAAACCGGGTTTTTGGGCAGATTCGACCCGTCAGGGCCTCCACTATTGTCTGCGGGTGAACACTCCGCTCTCATCCATTGCCGCTACACTATAGACTTAGGTGAACGAAACCATGAAGCGCAGAGCCTGGTTAATTGTGGTAGGTGGCATTCTGGCCGCCCTGGTTTATGCCCAGCTATCCGGCGGGGCCGCCGAGGCCTTTAGCCGCAACCCCTACGGACAAGCCCTGATCCAAACCTATCAACTCCTGCAAAGCCAGTACCTGACGCGCCTCGAGCCCGAAAAGCTCAACCGCGTGCTCGAGGGCGGCATTAGGGGTATGCTGGGCGCTTTGGACGACGAATTTACCAGTTACTCGCCACCCCAGCGGGCCAGCCTACGCAACCAGGACGTGCAGGGGGAATTCTTTGGCATTGGCGCTACCCTGGCCCCCAACGAAAACGGCGGTGGCGCACGGGTGCAGGGGGTGATCCGGGGTCTACCGGCCTTCAACGCTGGCATACGGGCTGGGGACATCATCGTCGAGGTCAACGGCCAGGACGTCACCAAGCTCGACCTGAACGAAATTGTGGCCCAGATTCGGGGCCCCCAGAACACCAAGGTAACCGTTGGCGTTCGCCGTGAAGGCAGCAACGCCATCCTGCGTTTCGAGATGATCCGGCAGCGGGTAGAAATTATCTCGGTTTCCAAAACCATCCTGCCGGGCAATGTGGGCTATGTGGCACTGGAAACGTTTGGCAACGTGCGGGTAATTGAGCAACTGAATGCCGCCCTGAACGAGATGAAGCAACGGGGTGTGCAAAAGCTGGTATTCGACCTGCGCGACAACGGTGGCGGCCTGCTGGATCAGGGCTGCCAGGTGGCACGGGCTTTCATCCGCGAGGGCCCCCTCGTATATACCCGCACCCGCAATGAAACCCGGCTCTACTGTGAGGCCAACGGCCAGGTTACCTGGAGCGGCCCCATGGTGGTGCTGATTAACGGCAACTCGGCCTCGGCCTCGGAGATTGTGGCGGGGGCCATGCAGGACACCGGGCGGGCCAAGGTCATCGGCGAAACCTCGTTTGGTAAGGGTGTGGGGCAGAACGTCATCGACCTTCCCAACGGGGGCGACCTGACCCTGGTCACCTTCGAGTGGCTCACCCCCAAGCGCCGCGGCATCAACAAGCAGGGCATCAAGCCCGACATCGAGGTCAAGGACACCCGCTTCGAAGTTCCGGTGGCCTTCGAGGGCACCGGGGCCAAGCCTGGGGAGACCGTGACCATCACCATTGGCGGCCAGACCTTCACCGCCAAGGCCGACGCCCAGGGCAAGTTCAGCTTTAGCCAGCCCCGCCCGGCAGTGAACCTGCCTGCCGAACGCGGCCAGGCCGAGGTAGACCTGAACAAAGACGCCATCCTGCGCCGGGCCCTGGAAGAACTCAAGTAAAAGCCCTCAGGCCAAAAGCTCAAAGTCGGCTTTTTCACCGTTGCTTTGGGCCTTTGGCCTTAGGCTTTAATCATGGCGATGATCTGTCTGGAAGACCTCAGCAAGCGCTATGGGCAGTTTGTGGCCCTGGACGGCTTGAACCTCGAGGTACGCCCTGGCGAAACCCTGGCCCTCTTGGGGCCCAACGGGGCAGGCAAAAGCACCGCCATCAAGGCCCTGGTGGGGTTGCTGCGGCCCAGCCGGGGTCGGGCGTTGGTGGGTGGGGTGGATGTGTGGAAAGAGCCTGTGCGGGCCAAGGCCCAGTTTGGTTACGTGCCCGACCGACCCTACCTGTATGGCAAACTATCGGGCCTCGAGCTTCTGCGCTTTGCCGCTGGGGTGTACCGGCTACCCAGGGCCAGGGCCGAAGCCCGCATCGAGGAGCTGCTGGTGCAGTTTCGCCTCGAGCGCTTCGCTTCTTCCCTTATTGAAACCTACTCGCACGGTATGCGGCAAAAACTATCGCTGGCCATGAGCCTCCTGCACACCCCCCAGGCCCTCATCCTGGACGAGCCGATGGTGGGGCTCGACCCCCACGCCACCCGGCTGGTCAAAGGCCTGCTGCGCGAGTATTCCAAGGATGGGCGGGCGGTGCTGTACGCCACCCACCAGCTCCACCTGGCCGAGCAGGTCGCCGACCGCGTCGCGCTGGTGCATCGGGGCCGCCTGCTGGCCCTGGGTTCCCCCAGAGAACTCCTGCATCAACACGGCTCTGCCGACCTGGAGGAGTTTTTCCTGCGCCTCACAGAGGATGCCAGCGAAGCCCAAACCGCACTGGTCTAGTTCAGGGTGCGGGAACCGGCTTCTGGCAGGCGCAGGGCAAAAGCCGGAATTTCGACGCGAAACAGCTCGCCCAGCATGTTCTGGAAGGTATAAAAACCCTGCATCGAGCCGGGTGGGTGGGCAATGGAGCAAAAACTGTTGTACTGGTAGACCTGTCCGGGCTCGAGGATGGGTTTTTCGCCCACCACCCCCTCGCCCTCCACGTGTCCTACCTCACCGTTGCCATCGTGGATGAACCACTCACGGCGCAGGAGCTGCACGGTTTCCTGGCCCCGATTTTCCAGGGTGATGAAATAGACAAACACATGCTGCCCCGGCCTCGAGTGCTGCTCGGCATAGACCACCTCTACCTCGATGTGAATATCGTTGCGGATAGGCAGGTGCTGTGGCACCTTATAAGCATATCGCGGTTTCTTGCAAACCCCACCCGCGCTGTATAACCCATCCGAAGTATTTCTGATGGGCAACCACGCTACAGCGGGTCGTCCTGAAAGACGACCGTCTTCAGGTACAGCGACTCCGGCACATGCAGGCTCCAGGGGTGATCGGGCGGGTTGTAGTGGATGGCATCTACCCGCAGCCGGCGGCCTTCGTCGGCAGCGGCCCGGCGGGTCACCTCGAGCAGCGCATCCACCCCCAGGTAGTACGCACAGCTCGAGAGCCACAGCCACCCCTCGCGATCCAGCAGGCGCAGGGCCGGTCGGAGCAAGTCCACCAGGAGCCTTTTGACCCGCGGCAGTTCGTCGGGCTTTTTGACCAGGGTGGGCGGGTCAAGCAACACATGCTGGAAAGGCGCGGTCTTGCTTCGGGCCAGGTTTTCCAGAACCGCAAGCGCATCGCCCTGGCGTATGTCCACCCGCCAACCCTGCAAGGAAGCTGCCCGATCCAGCACCGCCAGGGCGTCCAGGTCTTTATCCACGGCCAGGGCATAGGCCCCCTTGCGCGCAGCCCGCAGGGCAAAAGCCCCCACGTAGCTGTACACGTCCAGCACCCGCTCGCCCGGCTGAATCATCTGCTCGAGCCGCCTACGGTTCTCCCGCTGATCGAGGTAGTAACCGGTTTTTTGGGCCAGGGCCAGCGGAATGGGAAAAATCAGTCCGTCCTCCCGCACTTCCAGCACCGGCGGCACCTGGCCATACAGAACACCCACCTGCTCGGGCAGACCTTCCTGGCGACGGCTATCCACATCGGAACGCTCGTAAATACCCGCTGGCTGCGCCACTTCGATCAGGGCGGGCAGCCAGCTTTCCCGCAGGGCTTCCATGGCCCGGTTGCGCACCTGCACCACCAGCACCCCCCCAAAGCGATCCACCACCAGCCCCGGCAGCCCGTCGGCCTCGGCGTGCACCAGGCGATAAAAATCCCCCAGTTGAGCCCGCTTTTGCTGGGCCCGCCCGAAGCGCTGCTGAAAAAATTTTTTGTCCAGCGGGCCGTCCTCGAAGCGGTAAACCCGTACCGCCACGCGGCTTTTGGGGTCGTAGTAGCCAACGCCCAAAAAACTATTCTCGTCGGAAAATACCTGTACGACCCCCGCCTGTTTGGGCACCTCGGCCAGTTCGTCGGCGAACAGACCAGGGTAAAAGTTGCGTATTTTTTTGTCTTTACCTGCCTTGGTGATTACCCGGTTCACCGGCTCCCCCAAATCGTAAGTCCCGGCAGAAAGCCAGGACTTTCAACAAGATACTGCTTGCCAGAAAACTGGTGGGCCGTGCAGGACTTGAACCCGCGACCTGGCGATTATGAGTCGCTTGCTCTGACCAACTGAGCTAACGGCCCCCAAGCAGGTAGTCTAGCGGGTTTGGCCGATTTGCTCAACGCGGGGGGGGCGGATGCCTGTCCTGGCCGGTGAGCTGGTCCTCGAGCTCGCCGATATAAGCAGCCAGGGTATTCCCGGCCTTCTCGATATCTTCGCGCAGCTCGTGCTCTACCCGGTCGATCCGCTCGACGATCTCCTGTAACCGGGCCTCGAGCCCCGCCGGGCTTTGGGCCTTGATGTTGGCCAGCTCGCCCTCGAGCCACTTTTTTAGCTCCGAGAAGCGGCTGGCCTCGGCCTCGTCGGCCAGCTTTCGGGTCGCCAGCAGTTCGCGGGCGTACCGCTTAACCTCGAGCAAAGCCGCGGTCTCGAGCCCCACCGTGTACATGAAATAGATCATCACCAACACCGCCATAATCGAGAGCATCAGGATGCCAAACGGCGCGGTGACCTGGGTAAAAATCAGCGAGAGTGTCTTCTGCTCGCTAAAGACAGCCCAGTTGCGCCAGGCAAAAAGCGCCATCACGACAACTAAAACCAATAGGAAAACATTTCGCCCTCGCATCTTTAGCCTCAAACGATTATATCCTTGTCCTGCCTGAATCAAGCCAGGTCGGGGCTTCAGGCCGAAGCCCGACGAAGCCGATCCATAATAGCCCTTCCCAAGCCCACTTCGGGTATCGGTTCGGCATAAATGGCCTCCAGGCCCAGCCGGTCGAGCTGGTGCAGAGCCTCGAACAGATGTGCAGCGGCTTCCAGCAGATTACCAGTAGGGGACAAAACCTTCACCACCTTGAACCCCTTGGGCACCTCGCGGAAGGCCAGGTAGCCCACCCGTTTACGCAGGGCCAGTGGAACCTCTTCTGGCGCAGCTATGCGTATGGGTGTGCGGGGGGCGTAGTGCTGGGGAAGCTGGCCCGGAACCAAGGGCTTTTCGTGCGCCTCCACCTGCAGCATCACCGGGCCCAGCACCCGCTCCAGCTCTTCCAGCGGCACCGCCCCATGGCGCAGCAAGACCGGCTTTTCGGCCAGCAGCACAATGGTAGACTCCACCCCAAAAAGGGTGGAACCCCCGTCCAGAATCAGGTCTACCCGATGGCCCAGCATGCGCTCGACATGCTCGGCCCGGGTGGGGCTCAGGTAGCCAAAGGGGTTTGCGCTCGGTGCGGCTATCGGCACCCCGGCCTTTCGAATTAGCGCCTGGGCCACCGGGTGAGCCGGCATCCGCACGGCCACTGTGGGCAGCCCTGCGGTAACGATGCCGGGTACCGCTTCCGACTTGGGCAGCACCAGGGTAAGGGGGCCAGGCCAGAAACGCGCCATGAGCTTCTCGGCCACCGGCGGAACTTCCCGCACCACCTGCTGCAACATGTCTCGGTCGGATATGTGAACGATTAGCGGGTCAAAGCTGGGGCGCTGTTTGGCCTCGAAAATTTTAGCCACAGCGGTCGCGTCTAAGGCGTTGGCCCCCAGTCCATAAACCGTCTCGGTAGGAAAGGCCACCAGCCCGCCGCTGCGAATAATCTGGGCGGCGCGCTCGAGGTTTTCGGGGGTGGGCGGTACAACCATAACAACCTGCACATCATAGCAGAGCCGGTACAGCCCAATCCCATCTCATCGCGTTTCCACAATTACGCCGCACGCGCTGCGGCGTACTGGGGATTCGTGGGAACCGGCGCTTACACACCAGAGGGTCGCGCCCCAAAAGGTAGACTGAGAACATGAGCTGGCTACAACGCCTCAAAGAAGGCCTGAGCAAAACCCGCGATAACCTGGTCAAAGCCATCCCCTGGAACGAAAACCCCGAAGAGGTACTGGAGGAGCTCGAGTTTGCCCTGCTCGCCGCCGATGTGGGGGTCGAAGCCACCCGGGAAGTGCTGGAAGAAGTACGCCAGTCGGGCAAAAAAGACCTGCGCGAAGCCCTCAAACAAGCCCTTACGGTAGAGCTCGAGCCCGACCGCTTCCGGGCCAAAATTCGCAAAGCCGGCTTCAACCCAAACGCCAAAAAGTCCACTGTAGAACCCCAGGGCAAGGTCATCCTGATGGTAGGGGTCAATGGGGTGGGCAAGACCACCACCATTGCCAAGCTGGGCCAGTACTACCGCTCAAAGGGCAAGAGCGTGATGTTCTGTGCAGGCGACACCTTCCGGGCCGCAGGGGGTGCTCAGCTGGGGCTGTGGGGTGAACGGCTGGGCATCCCGGTAATCCAGGGCCCCGAAGGCTCCGACCCCGCTGCGCTGGCCTTCGACGCTGCCTCGGCCCGCAAAGCCCGGGGAGTCGACCTGCTCCTGGTAGACACCGCCGGGCGGCTACACACCAAGCACAACCTGATGGAAGAGCTGGCCAAGGTCAAGCGCTCCATCGCCAAGGCCGACCCTGGCGAGCCAGGCGAGGTCTGGCTGGTGCTGGATGCCGTCACCGGGCAGAATGGCCTCGAGCAGGCCAAAAAATTCCACGAAACCGTGGGCCTGACCGGGGTGATTGTGACCAAGCTCGACGGTACGGCCAAAGGGGGCATTCTGGTGCCCATCGTGCGCGAGCTGGGCGTGCCCATCAAGTTTATTGGCGTGGGCGAGAAAGCCGACGACCTTCAGCCGTTTGATGCAGGCGAGTTTGTCGAGGCCTTGTTAGAATAGAGGAACCGTGAGTTGGCGAGATAGTGCTAAAAGTAACCGTGGGCAACGCACCTTGGCCAAATCGGATTGGCCGCTGTTCGAGTGCCTCATCAACCAGGATTGGAAAGACCCTACGTCTTTATGTCAAATTCTGGTGGCTCGGAAATCCGCGCAAGGCGAGATCGCCTTTAGCTTTTTTTTGGTAGATTTGGCCTGTCTTGGAGTAAAAAACGCGGGCTATGGGCGTGGGGCTTGGCAATACGAACAGATCAAAGAAGCGATGGGTTCGACCCAAGACATGGTTCCTTGTTCGCTCGACCTGGCCGCAAAAGTGCTTTCCGAGGCCATCTTGTATGCAAAACGCTGGGGTTTTGAACCCCACAAAGATTATGCTAAAGCCAAGGAGTTGCTCAAAGGAGCCAACCCCATAGATACACCCATCCCAACCGGTGGCCCCACTGGCAAACCGTTTTATGTGGCTGGGCCCCGCGATAACATCAAGCGCATCATCGCTATGCTCAACCGTACCGCCGGAGAGGGCAACTACGACTTCCTACTCCCTCTGTAATCTTTATTTTCCCCTGGCCTCGCCACAGCATTCCGGCGAGGTAGCGGGTATTCCCTATCTGCTCCAGCCCAACTTTCCTCTGCTTCTTACCAACACCGCCTTTGGCTACGCTGAGGCCGTCCAGAAGGAGCTCGAGGCTCGTTTTCAGGCCATAGGAGCACCCCCGGCCTTCACCGTGCTCGAGGGCGACGTCCCCTCTGCACTGCACGCGCTGGGCTACCGGCCGTCGGCCACATTCGAGCTGTGCCAGTCCCACCCCAGCCACCGGGCTTTCTGGAGCGAGCAAGTGCCCTGGTCGGAAGCCTGGTCCATCGCGCGCATCCTAACCGAGGCCTACCAGGTTCCCCAGTGGCGCTTTCCTGTTTCTCAGCGGATTGGAAAGCTGTTACAAGACCCCGGCGGCCAGGCCTTTGTGGCCTATCTGTATGGCGAGGGGGTAGGGGCCATCCTTGTTTACCGGGGTGTTGGTCTCCTGGCGGGTGTGGTGCCCAGGCGGTGGGGTCATGGGGTAGGGGCTGCCCTGATAGGCCGCATTGACCCAAGGCCCTTCTTGCGTCTGGCAGGAACCGCAGCCGAATTTCCGGGTCGAGTGCTAAGCCGCTTCATACGTTACAGCTTAGAATAAGCCCAATGCAGACCTCGTCTTCTTCCACGCCTGATCGTAACGCCCTGCTGCTGGCTTTTGCCTGGCTGGTAGCGCTGGTCGCCACCCTCGGTAGCCTTTACTACTCGGAGGTGCGCAGCTTCATCCCCTGCACCCTGTGCTGGTACCAGCGCATCGCCATGTATCCCCTGGTGTTCATGTTGGGCATCGCCACCTGGCGCAACGACGCCCAGATCCGGCCCTATGCCCTCACCCTGTCGCTTTTGGGGCTGTTCTGGAGCAGCTATCACCTTTTGGAGCAGTGGGTTCCTGGGGTAGCCCCCAGCGTCTGCAAAGGCCCCATTCCCTGCAACGTGGAATACATTCCCAGCTTCCCCATTCCGCTGCAGGCCGCAATCGCTTTCTTGCTTATCTCGGTAGCCCTGTTTTTGGTGCGCCCGGCCCGGCGGTAGTATCGGCTAGGCCCTTCTGCGTACCCAGCGGGGAACCCCGAGGGTGCAAAACAGGGCCACGCCAAAGGGCAGGGTCAGGGTTAGTGCCAGGAAGGGGTCAAATAGCCCCAGCAACGCACCTGCGCCCATTAGAACCAGCACGGCAAAGGCAAAAGCCCGGTGCCCCTTAAGCTCCAGACGCTGGAACAGGTTTCCTCGAGCCCCCGTGGGGTTCTGGCTCATGGCTTTGCTCAGGCCCAGCATGGCATACCAGGCCAAAAGCAGCATGACCGAAATCACCAGCAAGGCATCGCGCCAGGAGCCCACCGTCTGCACCAGCAGCACATACAGCACCTGGGTGGCCGCAGTAAAGCCCAGGTTGATGCGGCTTTGCAAACGGTTCTGGGCCTGGCTCAGGCTTACCTCTGCCGAGACCACCAGGGCTAAGGCCCAGGCCCCCACCGCAAAGACCAGGGCCAGCAGCAGGTCAATAGCCATCGGTCACCACGTTTTGCAGGGGCTCGCCGCGCAGGGCCACCTGTTCACGCGCCAGCTTTACTCGATACAAGGCAGGCTCGAGGGAAATAAGCTTGGTCATTGCCAAAATTTACAGGCGGGGGCCCCAATAAGGGAGACCCCCGCCGCATATAAGTTCTACGGCCTGGTCACCGCCACCGGACCACCTGAGGCAAAGCCCTGAATCCCAGTCCCATCCTCAAACACCACCAGCAAATCCCAGGCGCCCACATCCTGATCCGAGAAGGCACGGGAGAAGCTAAGCGAAGCCCCCGAACCCGAGCGGCCTTCCACAACCTTCCCGTCTTTGCGCAGAAGTGCAGTGTAGCGAACCGCAGAGGAGAAGCTCACCGTCCAGGAAGCAGTCCCCGGAACAACGATCGTGGAGGGGCTAGCCGAAATAGTAGCGGTCGGTACGGGCCCAGCCCCCCGGTTGACCGTTACATTGAACTCCTGAATGTTGCGCAGGCTGCGATCCGCCGCGTCTATACCTACCACCCGCAGGCAGTAACCCCCGTTCGCTATGAAGGGATAAGCATCCAGGGGGATGGTCATGAAGAAGAGTCCGTATGGCCCGGCTTCGTAGCGGAGGAGGTAGTTTTCCTGCGAGGGGTTCTGGCAGGTGCCCCCAATGAGCCGCACCTCCACTGCATGAACCCGACCAGAGTCGTCGGTAACGTCACCCACCAAGTAGAGGAACCCACCAGGCAGAATGGTTCCATCTCTGGGCTGGTAGATCACCAGGGCAGGTGGCAGGTTGGAGTTGGTCTTCACCTCCACCATCCGCTCCTGGTAGAGGCGGAAGGAAGCCCCGTTAACCACCACAAAGCCCTCTACCACCAGGCGGTAGGTGTCGTTGGCAACGTTGCCAAGGTCAAAGGCGGCTTCCGCCACACTGTCTACGTTGTCCGAAGGTTGAGCGCCATTCACCAGGAGGGGCTTCTCCTGCACCAATCTCCCCCGGTAATCGTAAACCCTAGCCCAGAGGTTATTCCCGCTGGTAGGCTGCCAGGTGAAACTGGTTTGCTGTCTGGTGACACTTGCCCTGGCCGTAAACTGCACCCCCACCGCAACATCTGCCTGAGGAAGCAAGATAGAGAGCAGCGGCGGCACACCCTGGTTCCGCACGTTCACGGTAATCTCAGCAGGGTTGCTGCTGTTGCCCGCGGTATCTGTTGCTACCGCCATCAGCACCACTGGACCATCTGTCACGGTTGTGGAATCCCAGTCCAGCTCGTACGGAGCCTGGCTAAGGATGCTCAGGAGCGTACCCCCTGCAAACACGCGTACTTCCTGCACCGCCTGGTTGTCCAGAACCCGCAGGCGAAGCGTAGTACTACCCGCTACGTTCTGGTTGTCCAGCGGATCAAGCCAGGTCACCGTTGGTTTCACCAGGTCGGGGTTATTAACTGTAAAACTCCTCGAGGCCACACCCTGGCTCCCCGAATCCCCTACCGCTACCGCCTGAATCACAAGGGGGCCGTTGGCAAAACCAGCGGTGTCCCAGGTGAAGTCCCAGAACATGCCATCCGAACTCGTCGCATCTCCCAAGAAGCTGGTAACTCCGCCTTTATCTGCTAAGAAGAACACCTTGCTCACCCTTCGGGGCTGATCCTGGGCATCAATACGGAGCTTCACCTGACCACTAACCTCGGCGTTGGCCGACGGAGCCACCCAGGACACCTGGACAGACTGGACGTTCGCCGTTGGGTCATAAACAAATGTGAGAGGGTCGCTCTCTTTGGAATAAGCACCAGATACGGCTGTGGCCTTCAGGGTGTATTGTCCAGGAACTAGCGTCCCTGGAAGCTCACCTTTCCAAAAGCCCCGCTGCTGGGTAAGGGAGATGGTTCCTGATGCCCCTCCTTGAGCCTGATATTCAACTTCTACCCTGTCCACCCTAGGGGCCCCGGTGAGGGAAACACGGGCTTCTACCACGCGGCTATTGGTAACCTGATCTCGTTGAGGAGACGTGATAGAAACCGAAAGCTGCACATTGCCTTGGTTAGCCAAAGAGGCATCTCTCCAGGAATTACAAGCAGCAAGGCTCAGTAAGCCAAACAAAATGAGGATAAGCCGACCATGCTCCCACATAGTTCACCTCAAGGGGTACTTAATCTGATGTTCCTGAACCCAGCCCACTTCGGTTCCATTTGAAGTTCTGGCATACCAAGTAATCCGCATTCGCCAGTTAACAGGGGCTCCCTGGCTCAGGTGCTCCTCGGCTGCGGCCCCATCCAGACCAAAAGTGAAAGGTTCGGAATTTTTAGAAATGTAGTTAATTCGACCCCCCACTTCTTCCCTTCCCGCAGGAATCTCAACATTCACAGAGCCACTTCCCCAAAAAACTTCGTATCCAGAATCGTCGACCACCGCGTAAGTGTAGCGCTCTAAATGCCCACCTGGAGCACCAGGGGAGGCCTGAACAAAGGCGTTGTTCTTCACGACATTAACCTTGCCCTGATCGTCCGCTTCATAGCCCACCTGGGCCGGTTCCAAAACGACCCTGTAAGGTTGTTGAAAAAAAACATCTGAGCATGCAGAAAGTGCAAGTACCAGCAGCAATCCTACAAAAAGCCTGGGCTCTTTCATCTATCTCACCTCTCCACTTGGGGTTTAGTATAAGACACCTACCTTGTAAATCGAGTGCGATTTGAACATAGCGCATCTCCAAAAGCCAGCAATAGGCGTGTCTTCAAGACCACCAGGGCCAGCAGCAGGTCAATAGCCATCGGTCACCACGTTTTGCAGGGGCTCGCCGCGCAGGTAGCGGGCCACCTGCTCGCGCACCAGCCGAAAGCCCCGCTCGAAAAGCCTGGGGGTCGAGCCGGCGATGTGGGGGGTCAGAAACACCTCCGGCAGCGACCACAGCGGGTGTCCTTCGGGCAGGGGTTCGGGGTCGGTGACGTCGGTAACCAACCGCACCTGCCGGGCCCGGATGGCCTCCACCAGGGCCTCCTGGTCTACGGTTTTACCGCGCCCCGCGTTCACGAATAGCACGCCCGGCTTCATCTGGGCAAAGTGAACGGCCCCAATCAGCCTGTCGGTCTCTTGGGTGTGGGGCAGCAGGTTTACAACCACGTCGGCTTTGGGCAGCAAATGGGGCAGGTCGGCCCAGGTGTGTACCCCCTCGCGGGCCGTGCGGGCTACCCGGACAAACTCCACCTCGAAGGGGGCCAGGCGTTTTTCGGTGGCCCGGGCGATGGAACCATAGCCTAAAAAAAGTACCGTGGCGCCCTCGAGGTCATCCACCCAGCGGTAGGCCCAGCGTTGTTCCCGCTGGGCATCGCGGAACTCGGGGAAGCGCTTAACAGCACCCAGTATGGCCGCCACAATCCACTCCGAGACCGGTACGTCGTGCACGCCGGCCGCATCGCACAGCACCAGACCGGGGGGCAGGTGGGGCAGGATCCAGTCCACCCCCGCCGTGAGGGTCTGCACCACCCTGAGGTGCTTGAGCTTGGGCAGCTCGGCAAAAAAGCGCCGGGCCCCGCCCCCATAGGGCGCTACCGCAAACTCGGCCTGAAGGGCTTTCTCCGACAATGGCCCCTCCTTCGGTAAAAAAGCCACCTCGACCCCTTCCGGAAAGCCCTGTAAAAGCCGGGGCTCCACCGCTTCGGAAACCAGTAAAATCATCGGGATTACTATATCGCGGGCCCAAACTTTTTCTCCAGGCACTTCAGAGTTGGTGTCTGCTGGGCACTGTCCGCTATAGCCCAGGCCTGTACAATCGGTTTGGCCGTGAACGATGCATCCGAGATTCAAACCCGCAAGCGCAAGCACTTGGAGGTCTGCCTCCAGGAGCCCGTGGAATACACCCGGCTCACCACCGGGCTCGAGCGCTACCGCCTGCGCTACCGGGCCCTGCCCGAGCTGGCCCTGGAAGATGTGGACTTATCCACCCCGTTTCTGGGCAAAACCCTGAAGGCACCCTTTCTGATTGGGGCCATGACCGGGGGTGAGGCGCACGGGGGACGCATCAACCGCGCCCTGGCCCAGGCCGCCGAACAGCTGGGGGTCGGCATGATGCTGGGCAGCCAGCGGGTCATGCTCGAGCGCCCCCAGGCCCAAAGCAGCTTTCAGGTGCGTGAGGTAGCTCCCAGTACCTTGCTCATCGGCAATCTGGGGCTGGTTCAGCTCAACAAGGGCTATGGCCCTTCGCACTTGAAGCAGGCAGTCGAGTTGGTACAAGCCGACGCCATCGCCCTACACATCAATCCCCTGCAAGAAGCCCTTCAGGTAGGGGGGGACACCAACTTTGGGGGTCTGCTGGACAAGCTGCATGGCCTGCTTCCCCAGGTACCCTTCCCGGTCATTCTCAAGGAAGTAGGACACGGAATTGGGCGTGAAATCGCCCAACATCTGGCAAATCTGCCATTCGCGGCATTGGATGTGGCAGGAGCGGGTGGAACCAGTTGGGCCAGGGTAGAGGAACTGGTGCATCACGGGCGCATTCTGCACCCCGAGCTGGTGGAAATTGGCATACCCACCGCCCAGGCCCTGGTGGAATGCCGCAGTGTGCTGCCCCACAAACCCCTGGTTGCCTCGGGAGGCATCCGCAGCGGCACCGACGCCGCCAAGGCCCTGGCCCTGGGCGCACAGGTGGTGGCGGTGGCCCGGCCTTTGGTAGAACCCGCCCTCAAAGGCCCCGAAGCGGTAGTGGACTGGATACAGAATTTTTTACACGAGCTGCGGGTGGCCCTATTCGCCATCGGGGCCCGTACCCCTGCTGAAGCCTTGAGTCGTATCGAAAAAGTGCAGTAAAAAACCCCCCGATTAGCGGGGGGCTTCTTGGGTTTTGGTTGCGGGGATAGGATTTGAACCTATGACCTTCGGGTTATGAGCCCGACGAGCTACCAGACTGCTCCACCCCGCGAGGGCGGCTGCATGTGACAGCTTTTACATATTAGCCGGAGAAGCCCGTTTGGTCAAGATGTCCCCAGACCGCGGGAAACACCTCCTACCAGGTCATTGGGAGCAGCGAGCACATCCACAGACTGGGATAGGATAAGGGCTATGAAGCAGAACCTGACGGTCGAAGATGCTCTGGAAATCGTATTACAGGGGGCCAGACCCCTACAGAACATTGAACACCTGCCGCTGGCAGCAAGTTATGGTGCGGTTTTGGGTGAAGACCTGCGCTCCAGGGTTAGTCACCCCTCTGCCAATGATACCGCTGTAGACGGTTATGCCTGCCTCGAGGCCGACACTCGCAGTGCCTCCCTGGGCAACCCGGTTCGGCTCAAGGTAATAGGGCAATCCCCCGCAGGTAAGCCTTTTGCCGGGAAAGTTGGGCCTGGCGAGGCTGTGCAGGTATTTACCGGAGCCCCCATCCCGGAAGGGGCCAATGCAGTGATTCGGGTGGAGGACACCCTGCGCGAAGGCGATTTTGTCTGGCTGATGAAGCCCGCCTCGGCAGCGGACATTCGCCACCAGGGCGATGATCTGATAGAGGGGCAAACCTACCTGCGCAAAGGCGACCTGCTCACGCCAGGGCGGGTAGGGCTGGCCGCTGCCATGGGCTACGCCACCGTGCCGGTGGTTCGGCGGCCTCGAGTGGGCATTCTGTCTACCGGAGACGAGGTGGTCGAGCCAGGAGAAGCCCTGCCTTATGGTGGGGTCTACAACTCCAACAGCTACTCGGTGGCGGGCCTGGTGGTTGAGGCGGGCGGCGAGCCCATCATCCTGCCAAAGGCCCCGGATAGTGTGGAAGGCTTGCGTACCCAGCTCCAGCGGGCCGGGAGGCTCGACCTGCTCCTTACTACCGGTGGGGTTTCGATGGGGGAGTATGACATCGTGCGGCGGATGCTCGAGCTCGAGGGCGAAATTCACTTCTGGAAGGTCAAAATACAGCCCGGCGGCCCTCTTTTGTTTGCAACCTGGAACGGGCTGCCCCTGATGGGCCTGCCCGGCAACCCCGTATCGGCCATGGTAACGTTTTTACTTTTTGGGCGGCCTTTTCTCTACCGGCTATTGGGACGCACCGACCCCCCCCTCAGCCGGGTCAGGGCCGTGGCCGATACCCCTTTTGAGGCCAACCCCACCCGCCGCGCCTACCGCCGGGCGGTGCTGCGCTGGGCCGAGGATCACTACCGCGTAGCCAGCACTGGTAGCCAGTCCAGTGCGGTGCTCCATTCGATGGCGCTGGGCAACGCGTTGGTGGTGCTCGAGGCCGGGCTTTCGGCAAAGCAGGGCCAGACGGTCGAGGTGATTCCCTTTCCAGGAGCGCTTTAGGGCCTGGCGGCCTCGCCAATACCAGGGCTACCCTACAGCCAGTTCACAGTAAAACCATTTACTCGGCGTGGGCATACCCGCTTTTAGGCCTTGCTTGACAAAACCCGCTTGATCCGCCACACTGCAAGGGTTGCGCTTACTTTCCGCAGGGTGCGGCCAAGCGCATGGTTCACCAAAGCCGTACATCCTACACCTCCGTACAGTCTGGACATTCAGTTCTTTCTGGGATGAGCGGCTCGAACCCTATGGGGTTGGATTCGCCCAAGCGCTTTGCGCCCCGGTGGCTTTTCAGCCCACACCCAAAAAGGACGTTTGAGATATGGAATTTTCAGCATTTCCGTTAAGGCCTGAAGTAGCTCAGGCCATCCAGGCTAAAGGTTTCTCCACCGCCACCCCCATCCAGGGAGCGGCCATCCCGCTGGCCCTCGAGGGCAAAGACGTGCTGGGCCAGGCCCGCACCGGCACCGGCAAAACCCTGGCCTTTGGCATTCCCATCGCCAACCGCCTGGATGCCGCCCGCGAGCGCGGGCGCGCCCCCAGGGCTTTTGTGCTCACCCCCACCCGTGAACTGGCCCTGCAGGTGGCCAAAGAGTTGGAGTGGCTGGCCCCTCACCTCTCCATCACCCCCATCTACGGCGGCACCGGCTACGGCAAGCAGGCCGAAGCCCTCAAGCGCGGCACCGACGTGGTAGTAGCCACCCCAGGCCGGGCCATTGACTACCTCGAGCAGCGCGTGCTCGACCTTTCCAAAGTAGAAATCGTAGTGCTCGACGAGGCCGACGAGATGCTCTCGATGGGCTTTGAAGAAGCCGTCGAGCAGCTGCTGGAGGCCACCCCGCCCACCCGTCAGACGCTGTTGTTCTCGGCCACCCTGCCCACCTGGGCGCGCCGCCTCTCGGAGCGCTACCAAAGAACCGCCATTCACATCAACGTAATCAAGGATGAGGCCATCTCCTACGAGGAAGTAGCGATTCAGGCACCCATTCAAAACCGGCTTTCGGTGCTGTCGGATCTGCTCTTTGCCTACGCCCCCGAGCGCACCATTGTCTTTACCAGCACCAAGGCCGAGTGCAACGACCTGGCCCTGGGCCTGGAGAGCCGCGCCCACAGCGCAGCGCCCATCCATGGCGACATGGGCCAGATTGACCGGGAGCGCGTAATGGAGCGCTTCCGCAGCGGAGCCGTGAGTGTCCTGGTGGCTACCGATGTAGCAGCCCGCGGGCTGGACATCCCCGAAGTAGACCTGGTGGTGCACTACCGCCTGCCCGACCAAAACGAATCGTACCTGCACCGCTCGGGCCGTACCGGACGGGCGGGGCGCTCGGGCAAAGTGGTGATTCTGTACGGCCCCCGCGAAAAGCGCGAGCTAGAAAACCTCGAACGCGAGGTCAAGCGCACCTTCAAGCGGGTTAACCCGCCCACCCCCGAAGAGGTCATGTCGGCCAAGTGGGCTGTGCTGGCCCGCCGCATCGCCAAACAGCCCGAGGCCGACAAGAAGCTCTGGCGTGAGCAGGCCGAGCGCCTAATCGCCGAAGGCGGCGTGGATGCCGTAGCCGGGATGCTGGCCCTGATTCTGGGCGGAGCCCCCACCCCCAAAAGCCTGATTACCGGGGAAGAGAACTGGGTCACAGTTAAGCTATCCGGTACCCGCCTCAGCGTGAACCGGGCCGTAGCGGTCCTGAAGGGCGCTGGAGCAGGCGAAATTGGCCGCGTCCGCCTCGAGGGCGAGGTGGCAGCATACGTCGATATCCGCCCTGAAGACCTGGGCAAACTCGATCACTCGGCCCTGCGCGACCTGCGCCTGAGCAAAGCCAGCGAGGTTCCAGCCGAGGCCCGCCAATCCGAACGCCAGGGGCAGGGCTTTGGCCGCAGTCAGGGCAAGCGTCAAAGTCAGGGCCGCCGCGAAGGCAGCGGTCAGCGCCACGGCCAGGGTGAGCGTCGCTTTGAAGGCCCTGAAGAGCGCCGTGAGGGCGAACGCAAGCGGGTGGTATACCGCTAAATCCCGCCCGGCTTCACACCAGCAAAAGCCCCCTCGCTCGAGGGGGCTTTTTTGCATCAGGCTTGCAAGCGGGGATGGCGCTTCCGGGTCAGCAACCAGATTCCAGCCACCAGCAGCAATAAAGGCAGCCCCCATTGCAGCAAGAAACCCAGCAAGCCTGCTGCCACGCCTATGGCGCTGCCCACCACCCCCAGCACCAGGCCCAAAACCAGCAACACCAGCAGCAGCGGGAACAGCAACACACCCAGCACGGCCAGCACCGGCAGGGCCGCAATCGCCAGCACAACCCCCAGTATCGGCCCCAACAAACCCGTGACCAGCAGGAGCGCCAGAATTACCAGCAACCACCCGAGCAGTTCCATGCCTCGAGGGTAGCGCACCTGGGGGTGGGGGTCGTAAGCCCCCTCACACTTCAAAGCTCCTCTTCGCCGCCCAGCCCCTGCTTGCGGAAGCGGGCGATTATCAGCGGAGATAGCAGTGAGAGCCCTGCCAGCACCCACAGCCCAACGGCAATGGGGCTGCTGAACAGATAGCCCACATCGCCGTTGCTGATGGTCATGGCCCGGCGCAGGTTAATTTCCATCAGGTAGCCCAGCACCAGCCCCAAAAGCACCGGGGCCAGGGGAAACTCGAGCTTGCGCATCAGGTAGCCCAGTAGCCCGAACACCGCCATCAGCAGCAGGTCGAAGGGGTTGTTGTTGACCGCATAGACCCCAATGAAGCTGACGACCAGCACCGCCGGAATCAGGAGCCAGGCCGGCACCGCCAAAAGGCGCACAAAAAGCCCCACCAAAGGCAGGTTCAGAATTAACAACACCGCGTTGCCCACGTACATCGAGGCGATCAGGCCCCACACCACCTCGGGGTTTTTCTGAAACATCTGCGGCCCCGGCGTTACCCCTAGGCTCACAAGGGCCCCCAGCATGATGGCGGTGGTGCCGCTACCGGGCAGGCCCAGGGTCAGGAGGGGGATCATGGCCCCGCCCGCCGCGGCGTTGTTGGCCGACTCGGGGGCCGCCACCCCGCGCAGGTCACCCTCGCCAAAACGGGCCTTAGCACCCAGCAGGCGCTTCTCAGTGGTATAGGCCACAAAGCTAGCGATGGAAGCCCCCGCCCCCGGCAAGACCCCAATCAAGAAGCCCAGCACGCTGCTGCGCAGAATGGTCAAGAGCGAGGCCATGAAGTCCTTGAAGGAGAGGTAGATGCGCCCCACCTGGGCCCTTATGGCGCCGGGGGTTTTTTCCTCCAGAAGCATCAGCACCTCGCTGACAGCAAAAAGCCCGATGGCTACCACCAGGAAGTCCATGCCGTCTTCTAGCTGCAAAAAACCAAAGGTGTAGCGCGAGATGCCCGACTGGGGGTCCTGGCCCACCGTCGCTAGCATCAGGCCGAAGCCGGTGGCAATCAGGGCCTTGAACATGTTCTTGCCCGCCAGGGCCGAAAGGGTAGAGAAGCCAAAGACCATCAGGGCGAAGTACTCGGCAGGGCCAAAACGAATCGCCCACTGGGCCAGCAAGGGCCCCAGGGTCATGAGGCCCACCACCGAAAGCGTGCCTGCAATAAACGAGCCCCAGGCCGCCATGGCCAGGGCCGGACCCGCCTGGCCCTGCTTGGCCAGTTTGTTGCCGTCGATGGCCGTGACCACCGAAGAGGTTTCGCCGGGGATGTTGAGCAGGATGCTGGTAGTAGAGCCGCCGTACATGGCCCCGTAGTAGATGCCCGCCAGCAGAATGAGGGCCGACTCCGGCGGCATCTTGAGGGCAAAGGTCAGGGGCACCAGCAGGGCCACCCCGCTGATGGGGCCGATGCCGGGCAGCACCCCGATGAGCGTGCCCACCAGGCAGCCCAGCACCACCAGGAGCAGGTTGAGCGGCTGAAAGGCCACCCCAAAACCGTTTAGAAGCGCTTGCAAGATGTCCATGTTGCGTTTTCGCTACTTTTGCGGTTGCCCCAGCGGAAAAAAGTTGGTCTGGTGCAGCACAGGGGAATGGGGGTATTCTACTGAAAACCGCTCTGGGTCTCCCCTACCCGAAAATCCGCCCCACCGGCAGGGTTACGCCCAAGCCTTGGGTGAACAGGAAGTAGACCGCCAGCGTAAAAGCCAGCGCACCGCCCAAGCCTTGCCACCAGCGTGCCCCAAACAGCAGCGAGAGCAGGGTCATCTCGAGGGTGGTGGTGAGGATAAAACCAAAAGGAACCACCAGATAGGCATAAGCCACCAGGCTCGAGAGCACCAGCCCCAGCACCGGCCAGAAGCGCGGGGGCGGCCAGGTGGGATCAGGGTCGGGCTTGAACAGGAGCCACAAGGCCGAAAGCCCCACCAAGATGGCGATAATGTAAGGAAAAGGCCGGGGGCCCAGGGGGTCGGAAAGGAAACTCACCTGCATCCGGCTGGCCTCGAGGCCATAGCCCAAGGCCAGCAGCAGAATCAGGGCGCCCACAATACGGTCGGTCATAAGGGAGGCTCTTTACGCTACGACCAAATTGCCCAAAAGCGGTGGGCCGGCCACCCTCTATGGGCTACCGGATGATGCCCAGCTCGCGGGAGAGGTTGCGGAACTGGTTAACCTGGCGGTCGATGAAGACCTGGAACTCGGCCCCGGTCATGAAGAACTGCCCCAGGCTGTTCTGTTCGCGCACCTTAGCCCACTCCGGGCTGCGTTCCACCTGCCGCAAAGCCTTTGCCCAGAACTCATAGGCATCGGCAGGCATATTCTTGGGCACGTAGAAGCCACGCCAGACCACCCATTCCACGTTGTAGCCGAGCTCCTTAAGGGTGGGCACGCTGGCATAAGGCGCCGGGAGACGCCGGGGCGACATCATGGCCAGCACCCGCACCGTACCGGCCTCGACCTGGGCCCGAAGCTCAGAGGCATCGCCTGCAAAAACTTGAATAAAACCGCCCAGCAGCGAGGTCAGGGCCTGACCGCCGCCGTCGAAGGGGACGTATTTAATCGAGCGCGGCTCAATTCCAGCCGCCCGGCCCAGAAGCAGCACCTTCATATGGTCCTGGCCGCCCACCGCGCTGCCTCCCCCCACCGCAATCCTGGAGGGGTCGGCCTTCCAGGCTGCCACCAGCTCCTGCATGGTTTTCCAGGGGGCGTCGGCCTTGACCGCTACCAGACCAAAGTCGGCGGCCACTGCGCCCAGCCAGCGCACATCGCGCTCGGTAAAGCGGCTGTACTGGCCCTGGGCCAGGCGTACCGTGGTGGCCGGGCTGGCCGCCACAATCAGGTTGGGGTCGTCGCTGCGCTGGGTCACTACGTTGGCGTAGGCTACCCCCCCTCCACCCCCGGTCATGTTGGTAACCTTGATGGGCTGGTTCACAATCCTGAGGTCCTGCATGACCTGCGCCACGCTGCGGCAGGTGAAGTCCCAGCCGCCTCCGGCCCCCGCCGGGGCGATGCACTCGGGGTTGCGCGGGGTGAACTGGGCCAGCCCACCTCCAGCCGCCAGCAAAACCACAGCTAAAGTTGCCAATCGTACCATGTGTCCTCCCTTGCCTGAAGCGTTGAGCGTCTATGATTCTATCCAGCCTACCCCACCCGTCAAGACGGCCTGGCACCCAGCAGAATGGAGCCCTCGAGGCTTTGCAACAAGGCCTCCCTCGAGCGCTCGAGGTGTTTTTGTAAAAAGGCAGCTGCTTCCTCGGCCTGTCCTTGCTGCACCAGCTCAATCAGGTGCAGGTGGTCGCTCAGGGCCTGGTCGGCCCCCTGCGGACGGGTAATCTCCAGGTAGCGGGCCCGGTAGATGCGCTGCAAAACCTGGGCCAGCGAGGCCACCACAAAGCGGTTGCCGGTGAGCTTGGCTAAAGACAGATGAAAGTCGGTGGCCTTCTCCAGCTCTACCTCGGGGTCGAGGTCGGCCTCCACCGAGGCCAGCAGCTCCCGAAGCTGGCGGGCGTTGGGTCGCCGGGCGGCAGCCACCCGAACGATATGGCCCTCGAGCCAGTTGCGAAACTCAAAGGCCTCCTCCAGCTCGGCCAGGTCGAGGGGCGCTACGGTATAGACCCGGCCCGTACGCTGCGCCAGCCCCTCGCGGAAAAGCTGCTGAATGGCGGCCCGAATGGGTGTGCGTGAGACCGCCAAAAGCTCTTCCAGTTTGCGCTCGACCAGCGGTTCGCCGGGCCTGAGCTGTAGCGACAGGATCATCCGGCGCAGGCGACGGTAGGCTTCTTCGGTTTGCGGTGCAAGCATAGTGTATGGAAGGTATGCTACCTTTTTTGGTATACCAGCTCAACTCGAGGCCCCAACAACCCCTTTGGGTCAGCCACGATCCGAACTGGATCCTTCAACCAGGGCCAGGATTTTCTGATCCAGCCGTGATAAAGGACGGCTCGCCGGATTCTCGCCGGCCACCCAGGGGGCTCTGTACACCTCGATGCGTAGCCTGCGGTGGGTAAAGTCGTGGCGAAGGCTACCCAGCCGCTCGGCCTGCTCGAGCCCAAAGCGGGCCAGCAAGCGGGTTAAGGCCCCGGGGCCTTCTTCCATGGGAACCCCCCAAAGCCCCCCCAGGAGGGACCCCTGCCGCAGCTCCAGGTGTACCCCACCTGGCCCTTGCAGTACCAGCGCGACCAGCTCGAGCCGCCTTTGCTTGCGTTCCCTTGCGCCAGGGTAACGCTCGGGCGCTGCTTGGCCCAGGCAGAAGCGGGCCACAGGGCAGCCGTCGCAGGCGGGGTTTTTGGGCAGGCAGACCGTGGCCCCCAGCTCCATCAGGGCCTGGTTCCAGTCGCCGGGGCTGGGGCCCTGCGCTTGCGCGAACCCGGCCATCAGGGCCTCGGCAGCCTGCTGGACTTGTTGTGTGGTGGGCTTTTCCCAGGCGTACCAGCGTGACAAAACCCGCCGCACATTGCCATCTACCGCCGCTACCGGCTCACCAAAGGCAATCGAGGCCAGCGCAGCAGCGGTATAAGGGCCGATGCCCGGCAAAGCCCTTAGCGCGCTCGAGGTCGCAGGTAGTAGCCCACCCATAGCAACGACCCGCTGGGCCAGCCGGTGCAGGTTGCGGGCCCTGGCATAGTAGCCACAGCCCTGCCAGGCTTTCAAAACATCTTCCTGGTCGGCCTTAGCCAGAATCTCAAGGCTCGGGAAACGTTTTAAAAAGCGCTGGTAATAGGGAATGGCCTGCTCGACGCGGGTCTGCTGCAACAGCACCTCCGCTAGCAGCACCTTGTAGGGGTCGGTCACCCCCCGCCAGGGTAGTTTGCGCTGGTGCTGCCGGAACCATTCCAACAGCACAGTTTGAACACTCGACATAGGCCATGCGCTCCCATTTGTGCAGACCCAGGGCGCTTCCCGGCTGACTGTGGCCCAGCCTAGCCCATTAGCTGGCGGTGCACCACCATCAAACAGCGGTTCTGCACCACCTGAATCCCGGCCTGTTGCAGGGCCTCGGCAAAGGCGTGGTTTGCAATGCCCGATTGCAGCCAGACCAGTTTGGGCCGGGCGGCCAGAATCTCTTCCAGGTGGTCGGGCAGGGCCTCGCTACGACGAAACACCTCCACAATATCCAGGGGCACCGCCAGGTCGGTGAGCTTGCTGACCACAGACTGGCCCCAAAGCACCTGTCCTGCATAGGCCGGATTAACCGGCAGCACAGTATAGCCCTTCCGGGCCAGGTACTCGGGCACATAGAAGGCTGCTTTGGCGGGGTTGGGGTGGGCCCCCAGCACCGCGATGGTACGGGTCTGGAGCAAAAACGCACGCAGGTTTTCCATAGCAACTAACCTCACCACCGATTTTTACATGCCTTGGGGGGCTGGCCGCCATAAGCACGCAAAAGTTCGACCATCTGCCAGGGCTATCTCTATAACCGTTTTGCCCTGGAAGTTTTTCCAGCCCAGCCTAGGTGAAACGTTCCGGGTGGGCCGCCCGATAAAGCCGCCAGGCATCCCAGTCGCGCGGGAGGGCCTGCGCCTCGGCCCAGTACCAGAAGTGCATCAACAGCGAGCGGGCCGTGCGGGTCTCGTGGTAAAAGATGTCTGCCCCCAGCCCCCCTGCCTCCATCAGGCCCGAATCGTAATAGGCCTGCAGGGCGGCTTGCAGGTTATAAGGAATCTGACGGAAGTCGACCTGCACATGGTTTTCTCCAATTTCCACCACCATATACTGGGCCCGCACATCGCCGTTGAACGGAGCCCCCACCGCCCCGCTGTTGAGCACCAAAGCCTCGCCCAGTTGGTACATGAAGGGGCGGTGAGTGTGCGAACCCACCAGCAGTCGCGCCGGGTAGTCTTCGCTGATTTCCGTGAGGGTACTCAGGGTCTGGTGTTCGTCGTAACCTTCCCGGTAGTGGCGGGGCGAGCCATGGGTGGCCCGCACCAGTACGCGTTCGCCAGTGCCTTCGGCTTTGTCGAGCCCAAAGGTTTGCTGCGGTGCCTGGCCAACAACCACCTGAAAGGGCAGATTGCCCAGCCAGTCCAGGTGGGCCTGGGATAGCTGGGCCACCGACCAGGCGGTAGGCTCGAACAAGGGATCGGTATAAAGGTCTTTTAGAGAAGGATCGCGCTGGGCCCATTTGACCAGCAGGTCGTCGTGGTTGCCCAGGGTAAACCAAAAACCCTCGGGGGCCAAGGCCTGCCCTTGCTTGGAAGCACACAGGTTGAGCAAGCGCTCGAGCACCTCGCGGTTGGAAGGCCCCCGGTTCACCATATCGCCGTTAACAATCACCAGCTGGGGTCGCACTTCCTTCAGGTCGGCCAGGACTGCCTCGAGCGCCGGCAGATTGCCGTGAATATCCGACAGAACCGCAATGCGCATAGCTTAGTTTGCCGCTGCAAAAGGGTTGCTCCGAATGGTGATAATGCCGGTTACCAAAGCCACTATAGCCAGCACGCTCACCACGCTAAGGGCAACCAGCAGCATCCAGAAAAAATCCCGCAGGCCCCACAGCACAGAGGTTTTGGGGGTCTGGCGTAGCGCCAGAAAGCCCACCAGAGCGATAACCCATAAAATAGCCAGAACTATCAGGGCTCTACCCACAGTTTACCCAGGGTAACAGCTAAAGCGCCCTGAAAATAGCACGGCTCCCACCATTGCGCCACTGCACCCCTCTGCCAATAGAGCGCTCTTCGCAAATATTGAGCTGCTCACAACTTGATTGCTTTGCCCGGCACAGCACAGTGGCCTCCCGGATGGGAGGCCATGTCTGTGAAGGGTGCGATAAGGGCCTTCGCAGGCAGCGCGCTCACTTGCCGCCTGAGGGGTCGGGGGTTTCTTCGCTGGGGTCGCCCTCATCTGAGCCTGCGGCACCGCTATTGGAGGGGGGCGTGGGGGGGCGCTGCGGGCTGGGCGGTGGCGCGGGCTGGGCGGTGTTTACACTGGCCCAGGCATAGGAGGAGCGCAGCAGATCCAGGTCTTTTTGGTCCACCACCCCATCGCCATTAAGGTCGCCCTCGAGTTTGGGGGCCTGGAGCTGGGCTGGGGCTACTGGCTGGGGCTGGACTGCTCCTGGCGGGTTGGGCTGCGCTTGCCCAGGTTGGATGGGCTGTGCCTGTCCAGGTTGGGTGGGCTGTGCCTGCCCAGGTTGAGGAGGCTGTGCCTGCCCAGGTTGGGTGGATTGGGTTGGGTTGGGGGGCGCAGCCGGAGGGGTGGCGGTCGAACCCCCCTGGGTTTCGGTCTGGCCTGGTGGGGTACCCGGGGTGGGGGGCGGGTTGGTTGCAGGGGCTTGTGGGATCACGGGCACGGCAGTTGAGGCCAGGCGACGACCCCAGTTGCGGGCGATGGCCTCGAGGTCGCTGTACCTGTACTGGCCCTGGGTGCTCACGCGGGTGATGGCCTGGGCGTTGCCGGCCAGTTTGCCGTTTTTGTCATAAAAGGCCACCCGGGTCTGGCGGAAGTTCGAATCGGGACGTACTTTTTTGTCGGGCAGGGGGGTAGCGGTAAAGCGAAAGGCCTCGAGGTCCTTGCGCGGGCTGGTAAAAACCGCATCGATATCGAGGAGGCCTTTTTCTTCGTCGTAGCGCAGCACATAGAGCAGGCTGGCATCGGCCTTGAAGCTATCCAGGGCAAGCCGGAGGTCTTTGAGCGGAATTTGCGCCTGGAAGCCTCGAGCCTCCCGATCGCGCACCCGCCACAGGTAGGGGAAGGGGTCGGATACCTCCGCAAGTGGAAAAACCTGGTCGAGCCGGGGGGGCGGGGTTTCCCCGATTACCAGGGTTACTTTCTGGGTGCGGTTGGAGAGGTTGGCGTCCTCTACGCTAACCGTAAGCTCGAAGCTGCCTTTTTCCTGGGGTGTGCCGCTGATGCGGCCATTGCTGTACACCAGACCCTTGGGCAGGTTGCCCTCGAGGGTGAAGCGGTAAGGCCGCACCCCACCATCGGCAGTAAGGGTGGTGTTGTAGGGTTCGTCCACATAGCCCGTCTCGAACCGAAGCGTCAGGCGCAGGGGCTGGCGGCTCTGGTTGTTCTGGCTGTCCGAACCGCAGGAGGCCAGCAGAATGCCAAAGGATGCCAGCCAACCCAGCAATAAGACCCTGCCCAATACCGGTAGCTTGCGCATGACTTCAGTTTAGACCTCTTGATGAAGGCTGGTTGTGAAAATGGCTGGGTCATTCCTCATGGCGGGCCGCTGAGGGGCGCAGGGATGCCCTGTGCGCGCCACCTTGTATAGTGTGGGTCATGAGCGTTAAGCCCGACTGGTGGATACGTGAAAAGGCCAAGCAAGGCATGATTGAGCCTTTTGAGGAACGCCTGGTGCGCGACGGGGTGATCAGCTACGGGCTCTCGAGCTTCGGCTACGACCTGCGGGCAGCCCGGGAGTGGAAAATTTTCGCCAACGTGTTCCACACCATCGCCGACCCCAAGGGCCTGGATCCCAAAAGCTTCGTGGACTACGAGGGGGATGAGGTCATAATCCCGCCCAATTCCTTTGTGCTGGCCCGCAGCATGGAGTACATCCGCATGCCCGACAACGTGCTGGCCATCGCCATCGGCAAAAGCACCTATGCCCGGGTGGGTATTGTGGCCAACATCACGCCCTTAGAGCCTGGCTGGGAGGGGCACGTGACCCTCGAGTTCTCCAACACCACCCCCCTGCCGGCCAAGATGTACGCCGGCGAGGGCGTGGTGCAGCTGGTGTTCTTCGAGGGGGAGCGCCCCGAGGTAACCTACAGCGACCGCAAAGGCAAGTACCAGGGTCAGCGGGGCATTACCCTGCCCCGGATTTGAGGCTCTGGCACCCCCAGCAAAAGCGTTCTGTCTGCAGAGCCTGCGAAGGCTGCTGCAAAACAAACCAGAAGGCCTGGTCGCACAATTTGCTCAGCCCATTGGTGAAAACCGCTCCCACCAGGTAGTGAGGCTTTATTGCTGTGTGGCTTTGCGGTTCCTGGCGTGTTCTCATCCTGAGCAGTAAACTGTTTTAGATGCGCGTTGCTTTGGTAATTGCCGTCCTGCTGGCTTTGGCCGTTGCTGCTTTCTTCTTTTGGCAGGGAAGCAGCGGAACAAGCGGCAGCTTTGGAGGAAACATGGAAGCCTTACCCTACAAATCCGATAAGCCTGTTACCCGGTTTTCCAAACCCGAGCAGGTAATAGACCCAGCCAAGTTTGACTACTACGCCGAGCTCGAGACCAGCAAAGGCAAAATCGGCATAGACCTGTTCGAAAGCGAAGCGCCCATTACGGTCAACTCCTTTGTGTTTCTGGCGCTCAACCGCTACTTCGAGGGGATTGTGTTTCACCGGGTAATTCCGGGGTTTGTGGCCCAGACCGGCGACCCCACCGGAACCGGCATGGGCGGCCCCGGCTACCAGTTTGGCCTCGAGGTCACCCCCAAGCTCAACTACGATAAAAAAGGCCTGCTGGGCATGGCCCGCACCATGGACCCCAACTCCAACGGCAGCCAGTTCTTCATCACCTATAGTCCCACCCCCAACCTCAACCAGCAGTACACCATCTTTGGGCAGGTGGTGGAGGGGATGGAGGTGGTCGAGCGCATCGCCCCCACCGAAGGCCCCAGGGCCAGCCAGGAGCGCGACAAGATTATCTCGGTGAAGATTTTCGCCAGAAGTAAATGATCCCCGAAGGCACCCGCTACTTCCTGCCCCCCGAAGCCCGCCTGCGCCGCGAACTGCAGGAGCGTTTGGTGAATCTGCTGTATGGCTGGGGCTACGAGCCGGTAGAGCTGCCCGCGCTCGAGTTCTACGACCCCCAGCACACCCTGGCCGAGCGGGCCTTTAAGCTGGTGGACAAGAGCGGCGAGGTGCTGGCCCTGCGTTCGGAGTTCACCACCGCGGTAGCGGGGCTGCTTAAGAGCAACGGGCGGCTTGCACCGGGCCAGCCGGTGCGGCTGCAGTATGCCGGAACCCTCTGGCTGCGCGAGGCCAACGCCGAGCTGGGGCGCAGCCGCGAGTTTAGCCAGGTGGGGGCCGAGCTGGTGGGGGTCTCGAGCCCCCGGGCCGACGCCGAGGTGTTGGAACTGGCCTGGGAGTGTTTGCAGTTGGTGGGCTTTGCCGAGGCCAAGATTGAGGTGGGGCTGCCTGCTTTGGTGCGGGACTTACTGGATGCCACCGGCTTACCGGGCGATAAGAAAGAACGCCTGCGCCAGGCCATCCACCGCAAGAATAGCCCCGAGCTCGAGGCCTTGCTCACGGGCTACCAGGTACACCCCAGCCTGCAAAAAGCCCTGCTGGCCCTGCCCGATCTGTACGGCGGGCGGGAGGCGCTGGAGGAAGCCCGCCGGCTGCCCCTCTCGGGCAAGGCCCAGGCCGACCTGGACTGGCTCGAGGCGGTGCTGGCCCTGCTGCCCGAGGTGCCCCTGTTGCTCGACCTGGGCCGGGCCCGGCTCCTCACCTTCTATACCGGCCTCAACTTCCAGGCCTATACCCCCGACTTTGGCCTGCCCCTGCTGGGTGGAGGCCGCTACGACGGGGCCTTGTTGCCCTACGCCGCCGGCTTTGCCCTGGGCTTAGAGCGGGTGATGGAAGCCCTGCGCCTGCCCCTGTCCGAAACCCCTCCGGAGGTTTTGGCGCTGGATCGGGTGCTGGCCCGTAAACTGCGGGCCGAGGGCAAGCGGGTGGAGCTGGCCTGGACCCATCACCTGCGCGACCTAAGGGAATACGCTCTAGAAAAAGGCATTCGCTGGCTGGCGGTAGACGGACGGCTGGAAGAAGTGCTTCCTGGGCAGTAAAGAAGGGCGCTCTCACTAAGGAGAGCACCCTTCTTGCCCCGGCCTCACAATCCGGGGGACTGAAACTGGCCCACCATTACCAGGAGCCAGCGCAGCCCTACCGCACCGGCCAGACCCAGGGCAGCCGCCCAGCGGGGGTTGCGGAAGAGCAGTGCTGCCACGGCAATCAATAGGCCGGCCAGGGCATACCCCACCAGGCCCTCGCGGAAGAGGTGTTCGCGGGCCGCTTCCTGAAGCGTAAAGGGATAGGCCAGCAGCAGGCCTAAGCTCAGGGCAGCCGTCCAAACCTCCCAACGTTTGGCCCAGGTGCTGCCCAGGAGTATTGCAATCGCCAGCACCATCAGCAGGGCCGTGATGGGAAAGATAGCCAGCATCATGCTGTTCCACAGCGGGCGGGTGGCGTTTACGGCAAGGGCAAAGCCAGGGTAGGCCAGGGCCACCAGGCTGCCCAAAAGCAGCACCACCCCCAGCACACCCTCGGGGATGCGCTCAAGGAGACGCACCCACTGTTTCAGCAACAGCAGCGCCACAGCAGCCATGGCAGCCGACAAGCCCCAGGCCCCCCACCAGATGGGCGCGCCAGGTTCAAAGCTCAGGAAGAGCCAGATATGGCTAAACCGCCAGCGCGCGGGGGACTCGGCCCAGAGCACAAACAGATCCAGGGCAATCAAAATTGCCGCCAGCCACCAGTAGCGCTTCCGTTCGGGGTGCTGGCGCAGGGTCAGGATGGCGGCCAAGAAGGCCATCCCGCCCGCCAGCCCCACCAGCACGAAGTGCAGGGCATTGGTCCAGTGCCAGAACTCCCCGGTGTTGGGCAGGCCGTAGAACTCGGTCATGATTCCATCACCTCCTTTGTGAGCCCTTTCTTGCTAGGGGCATTGAGGTAAATCACCTTGGGCCGGGTGCCCATCTCGGGCCTTAACACGTCCTGGCGTCCGGCGGCCTCGAGGGCTTTGGAGATCTCGCTATTGGGATCGTCCAGATCGCCAAAAATGCGGGCATAGGTGGGGCAGGTTTCCACACAGGCAGGCTGTTGCCCTTTGGTGATCCGGTGGCTGCAGAAGGTGCACTTGTCGGCATAACCGCCCTTCTTATCGATATAGCGGGCGTCGTAGGGGCAGGCCGCAATGCAGGCTCCACAGGCAATGCACTTGTTGTAGTCCACCTGTACCAGCCCGTCCTGGGTCTGGTAGCTGGCCCCCGTAGGGCAGACCGGTACGCAAGGGGGGTTTTCGCAGTGGTTGCACTGCTCGGGACGGAACTCCACGGTCAGGTCGGGAAAGACACCCACTTCGCGCTCCCGAATCCACAGCCGGTTGGCCCCGGCAGGCACCTGGTTCTCCATTTTGCAGGCCACCGCACAGGCGGCACAGCCCACGCAGGCCGATAGGTCTATTAGCATTCCCAGGCGTGCCATTTAGGCCCTCCTTTCCTTGATGAGTTTGACAACGCTTTTGAGCTTGGGCGCCGGTGCTTTTTCCAGCTTGACGAAGTTGTTGCGCAGCCCCGCCCCGCCCGAGATGCGATCCAGGGTGTAGCGGGTCTGGAGGTAGCTGTCGGAGGCCCCACGCCCGTCGGCCAGGGTCATGCCTTTGGCCTTGTGACCAAAGCCGTGGGTGATGTAGACCGCGTCCTTGCGGATGCGCTGGGTAATCTTGACCCGCACCGGGCCTTCCCGCACCCCATCCTGGTTAATCAGGTAGGCGTAGTCGCCGGGTTTGAAGCCCAGCCGGGCGGCCTCTTCGGCATTGAGCCAGACGCTGTTGGAGGATTCCATCTCCATCAGCACCGGGTTGTTCTGGGTGCGGGCGAAGGTGTGCACCGGGCTGCGCCCGTAGAGCAGGCGGTAATAACCTTCGGGTACGGGCTGCGGGGGCTCATACTTGGGCAGGGGGTCGAAACCTGCCTTAGCCAGCGACTCGGAGTAAAGCTCAATTTTACCCGAGGGGGTATTGAAGGGGTTCTGGCCTTCTTTTTCCCAGTCGGAGAGCCAGGGTTTGCCGTTCTGCACAATGGTTCCCATGCTTTTCATGGTCTCGAGGTCGAGCCCCACCGACTGCATGCGGGTGTCGAGGTACTCCTCGATGGTTTGCCAGGGGAAGTACTGCTCGAGGCCGATGCGCTTGCCCAGTTCTTTGGCAATCCACCAGCCGGGTTTAGTGTCGTAGAGCGGTTCGTGGGCGGGAACCCGGAGCTGGATGAAGGGGGTCTTGTGGCTGACGGTCACAAAGTCGTCGTAGCGCTCGAGGTAGGTGGCCTCGGGCAGGATCACGTCGGCCCACATCACATGCTCTTGCGGCAACACATCAATTGCTACGTACAGCTCGAGGTTCTTTAGCGCCTCCTTGGTGCGCGGCACGTTGGGAATGGCGTGGAAGAGGTTGATGCCGTAGGCGAAGAGTCCCTTGATGGGGTAGGGCTGGCCGGTGATCATGGGCTCAATCAGTTCCTGAATGGCGGTGGTTTTGGCCAGGAACTTGCCCTTGTCGGCCCGGGGTTTATAGCCTTCGGGCTCCTTGTCTGCTGCAGTGGGGCCTGCGCATCCACCGGCGGCAGGCTCGAGCGGCAGAGGCGGCGTGGGGTATTTCTCCAGGTAGGGGGGCATGGCAATGTAGAACCCCCCCTCGCGCCCATAGTTGCCCAGCAGGGCGTTGAGAATGTAGGAAGCCCGCATCCGCTGGGTGTCGTTGCCGTACCAGACGGTATGGCGGGTGGGGGGGAGTACCGCTTTGGGCTTGTGCTGGGCCATCTCGCGGGCCACCTCCCGGATCACCTGGGCCGGGATATCGGTCTGCTGCTCGGCCCACTCGGGGGTGTAGGGCTTGATGTGGGCCACCAGCTTGTCCATCCCTACGGTGTACTTCTCCACATAGGCTTTGTCGTAGAGGTTTTCGCTAATCAGCACGTGGATCCAGGCCAGCAGCAGCGCAGTGTCGGTGCCGGGCTTGATGGGCAGCCAGCGGTCGGCCTTGGCCGCAGCAGTGGAAAAGCGGGGGTCTACCACCACCAGCTTAGCCCCGTTCTTGCGGGCCTCGCTAAACTCCTGTAGCTGGGTGTTGTGGGTGTCCTCACCGATATGGTGACCAATCAGCACGATGTACTTGGTGTTGGGCCAGTCAATGGGCTCATGGCCGCCGATGGCCCGCCCGAAGGTGTACTGGGCGGCTACCTCGCGCGGGGCCGTGCAGAGCGAAACCGAGGGCTTGGCAGCGTTGGGGCTGCCCCAGGCCGCGGGCAGGAAGTCCACGAACCAGCCATCCCCCGTGCCGTGCCCAAAGAAGGCGATGCTCTCGGGGCCGTACTGCTCCTTCAGGCCCAGCATCTTCTTGGCAATGTAGTCCAGGGCCTCTTCCCAGGTGGCTTCGCGGTATTTACCTGCGCCACGCTCCGAGCCTTCAATGCGAATCAGGGGCTTCTTGAGCCGGTCGGGGTCGTAGGTCTGGGCGGGGGCTGCTTGCCCCCGGGGGCAGAGCATGCCCCGGCTTTTGGGGTTTTCCTTGTAACCGTCTACTTTGTAGACCCGGTTCCCCACCACGCTGGCCTTGATGCCGCAGCGCCAGAAGCAGTTCTCACAAATCTGGAAGACCTGCTTGACTTCTTTGGTGTACCAGGCGGGTGCAGCCTTGGCGCGGCTGGAGAGCGTGGCGGCTCCCCCCACGCTGACCGCGCCCACGGTAGCGGCAGATAGCTTAAGAAAGCTGCGACGAGGCAGTTTCACTCTGTATCACCTCCAGGGCTTGGGAAAGAAAGTGTGCAATGGTGCTGTAGAAGCCGGTGGGATCGGTTTCCTGCAGGACGGGGGCATACCGCTTTAGCCAGGGATACAGGTACTCCAGGGCCAGCGCGCGGGCCAGGGCGGGCTTTCCTTCCAGCAGTGCGATGGCTTCGCCCACGGCCGCTACGTGGTCGGGCAGGTCGCGCCAGTCGGGGGAGGTCTCGAGGCCCGCCGCCTGGTACAGCTCCAGCAGCCGGTCAAAGCCTTCGCCAAACAGCCGCTCGTCCAGGGCCATCCCCACATAGGGGGGGCAGGGAAGCCCCGCGGGATTGCTTATGAACAACGAGGTGTAGGCCGCCTGAAGCTCGCTCAAGGGAGTCTGGGGGAGTGTGGGGGTCGGCAGGCCGCGGGTCCGGGCCATCTCGGCCAGGGCAGCTTGTAAGGTGCCCGAGGCCAAGTCCTGCTCGAGGGCGGCCTTGGGGGGTGCGAAAGCAGCGGCAGTAACCCAACCTAGCAGTTGCATATGTACCTCCTGTCTTTACCCTAGGACCTTGCTGGTTTTTCGGGGTCAGGCGAGGTCTTACAGCAAAGTCGGAAGAATTCCTACAAGGTAAAGCCCCCTCGAGGGAGGGGGCCAAGAAGGGGGAGATTCTGGCTATTCCTTCACCACCGGGTAGTTAGCAGCCACCCAGGCTTTGTAACCACCCATGATGCTCTTGACGTTGTAGCCCTGGCCGCGCAGGAAGACCACCGCCATGGCGCCCCGGTGTCCAATGCCGCAGTAGACCAGGATGGGCTTGTCCTTGGGCAGGCTGCCAACCTTGGCCGACAACTCGCGGATGGGAATGTTCACCGCACCTGCAATAAAGCCGTCCTTGTACTCGTTGGGCTCGCGCACATCCAACAGGAACGGCTTAATGGCGTCGATCTGGGCTTTGGCCGCAGGGGGTTGTACCCCGTAGAAGTCGGTGGGCAACGTATTCAGGAAGTTGCCTACCTCACGGACGGTAAGGGCAGAAAAGTTGGCGGAAGAAGCCAGAACCGGAACCAGGGCCAGTAGCACAATCAGGAGAAGCTTGTGTTGTTTCATTTCCTAACCTCCTGACTCCAGGTTAGAACTGCCGATGAATTGTGGGGTCAGGGAAGGTCTTACAACTTCGTCAGAAGAATTCCTACACTAATCCGCGCTCCCGGGCCCACTGCACCAGCTCGGGCTGGGACGCCAGGCCCAGCTTATCCAGGGCACGGGCCTTGTAAGTAGCGGCGGTCTTGACCGAGATACCGAGCTTCTCAGCGGCCTGGCTGAGGTTGTAGCCCTGGGCCAGCAGACCCACCACAGCCCGCTCCCGCTCCGAGAGGGCCTCGGGGGCAGGCAGGCCCACGTGCTCGGCCAGCCGGGGGGCCAGAAACGGATGTAAGTAGCGTTCACCACGGGCAATGGCTGCCACTGCATCCAGCAAATCCCGATCCACCGCCCGCTTGGGCAAATAGCCGCCGGCTCCCCTGGCAAAGGCTTCGGCGATGTACTCGGCCTCCTCGTGCATGGAGAGCACCAGCACTTTTCCCTTATCTCGCAGCCTGGGCAGGGCCTCGAGGCCCGACATACCGCCCAGGTTCAGGTCGAGGATCCACAGCTCGGGCAAGGGCTCTGTGTGGCTGCCAGAAAGCCAGGCCAGGGCCTCTTCGGCGCTGGCAAACTCGATCTCCACCGAATGTTGGTCTGCCTCGAGCAGCAGCCGCAGGCCGGTGCGGATCAGGGCATGGTCTTCGATCAGGGCAATTTTCATAGCGGCACCACAAAACTAATGCGCGTTCCCCGTCCTGGCGCACTTTCCACACTCAGGCTGCCGCCCAGCTGCTCGATGCGTTCGCGCATGCCCACCATCCCGACAGAGGTGGGGGCCTGCTCCGGGTCAAAACCCCGACCATCGTCGGTGATCAGGCCCCGCACCCGCTTGTCCCAGGCCGAAAGCCCCACATAGACCTGACGGGCCTGGGCATGGCGGGCCACGTTGGTGAGGGCCTCCTGAATCACCCGAAAAAGGGCGATTTGCTGGCTTTCGCGAAGTTGTGGGCACTCGATCTCGGCCTGTACCTGAAGACCGGTACGCTGCCGGAACTCATGCAGGTAGCGCTCGAGGGCCTTCACCAGCCCCAGGTCGTCCAGCACTGCCGGGCGCAGTTCGCGGGAGAGGCGGCGTACTTCTTCCAGGGCCTGCACCACCGCTTTGCGGGCTTCCCCCAGGTATTCCGGGCGCTTCTCGGTAATCTGCAACGCCAGCAGGGCTGCGGTCAGGTGGCTGCCCACCTCGTCGTGTAATTCCCGCCCCACCCGGCGACGTTCTTCCTCCTGGGCAAAGAGCAGCTGGTGCATTAGGGATCGGCGCTGGGCCTCGCGCCCCTGCAAACGGTCGGTCTCGCTGACGTGCCGAAGGCCCATCGCCACCACGGCGGCGCTGAGGCTCAGGAAGCCCTCCTCCGAAGGGGCTGGGTCGTCGGGCAGGTGCAAGACGTACACCCCAAGCACCTGACCCGTGGCCAGCAATGGCAGGGCCACCACACGCCCGTGCCAGGCGGTCTGCCGCGTATCCACGGCCATCTGGGCCAGCCCGTGCGAGGTCTGGCTGAGGGGGCAGTCTATCTGGCAGTTTTGCAGGTGTTCCAGGGCAGGCTGCCCTTGGCGAAAGCGGTAGATTTCGCCACAACGCGCCCCCAGGTTGCAGCGCAAAACCTCGAGGCCTTTACGCAAAAGAACGGTTTCGTCTGTACCCGAAGCTGCTGTCGAGGCCAAATCGGCCAAAGCATCACACCACTGCTGCGCCGCTACTTGCACCATGCTTCACAGCGTAGTATGCCCCGGAATAACGTTTGTCCCTGTCAATACAAATGGCAAGAATAGGGCCACCCGAGGGCAAACCGGTCATAGCGGCAACTCGGTGGTGCTCTTGACCTGCCGCAGCACCGCCGAGGAGATGACCGTGCTGAGGCCCGGAATGGCCGTCAGGTGATCCAGCAAGAACTTCTGAAAGTCGTTCAGGTCGGCCACCATAATCTTGAGCAGGAAGTCGTCCTCGCCCATCACCACGTGGCACTCGGTAACTTCAGGGTATTTGAGCACCTCCTGCTCGAAGCGCTCCACATCGGCGCGGCTCTTGTGGTCGAGCTTGACCCGCACAAAGACGCACAGGCTGCGGCCAATCTTATCTTTGTCCAGCAGGGCCACATAGCCGCGAATCACCCCCAGCTCCTCCAGCCGCCTTACCCGGCGCAGGCAGGTGGAGGGGGAAAGGTTGACCTGCTCGGCCAGTTCGTTGTTGGGGATGTTGGCCTGGCGTTGCAGGATGCTCAGGATTTTGCGGTCTTTCTTATCCAGTTCAATTGCTGCCATCAGATTGCGTCATTTTAGCATTCTGTGGTATTGGATTGCAGCGGGAGACTTCTAGCCGGGCCTTATTGCACGCAATTGCCGGGAACAAAGTGCTACTTTAAATCCAAACCCTGAGGTGGCTTTATGAAAATAAGAACCCGCGCCGTCCACGCCGGACACCACCCCGACCGAGAGACCGGAGCCCACGTGGTGCCGATTTACAGCACCTCCACCTTTGCCTATGGTTCGTTTGCTCGAGGCGAGCGCTTGTTTGCTGGCGAGGAGCCGGGCTATATCTATGGGCGCATCGGCAACCCCACCGTGCGGGCCTTCGAGGAAAAGCTGGCCAGCCTCGAGGGGGCCGAGGATGCTGTGGCCTTTGCCAGCGGCATGGCGGCCATCAGTGCCCTGTGCAACACCCTGCTGGCCCCCGGCGACGAGATCGTCTACCTGGCCCCGCTCTACGGCGGAACCGAAGGCTACTTTTTGGAAACCCTGACCCGGTTCGGGGTGCGTGTAACCGGCAGCAATAACGTGGAGGAGCTGCCCGCGCTTATTTCGCCGGCCACCAGGCTCATCTACCTCGAGACCCCCACCAACCCCACCCTGCGCATCTACGACCTCGAGGCCGTAGCCCGGATTGCCAGGGCCAGAGGGGTTCTTTCGGTGGTGGACAACACCTTTGCCACCCCCTACCTGACCCGCCCTTTGGAGCATGGCATTGATGTGGTGCTGCACTCCGCAACCAAATACCTGGGGGGGCACGGCGACTGCCTGGCAGGGGTACTGGCAGGGCCCAAGGAGCTGATGGAGCACATACGGGGCGAGGGGCTTCGGCACATTGGCGCAGCCCTGGGGGCCTTTGAGGGCTACCTGATGCTGCGGGGCCTCAAGACCCTGCCCCTGCGCATGGAAGCCCACTGCGAGGGTGCAGCACAGGTAGCGGCCTACCTCGCCGCGCACCCCAGTGTCCGGCGCGTGTACTACCCCGGCCTGCCCTCGCATCCCGGCCACCCGGTTGCCCGTAAGCAGATGCAGGGCTTTGGCGGGCTGGTCTCCCTCGAGCTCGAGTCCAAACAGGCCGCCGCCCTTTTCCTCGACAGCCTGAAGCTGTTCACCCAGGCCGTAAGCCTGGGCGATGTGGAGTCGCTGGCGACCCATCCAGCCTCCACCACCCACCAGCTTCTGCCCCCCGAGGTGCGGCAGGCCCACGGCGTAAGCGATGCGCTGGTGCGGCTCTCGGTGGGCATCGAGGACCCCCAAGACCTGATTGCCGACCTCGAGCAAGCCCTCGACCAGGTTGCTAAGGCGCTGCTGCGCTCCATATAAGCGCCGCATCCCAAAAGCCCAGGCAAGTCAAGTGGGCTGGAGCATCAGACGTCATTTAAGTCAGTCTGGCTACAGCAGCGAAGCCAGGCGCATACCCTCTGTGGCCATCTGGTTATATGAACCCTGGCCCAGCACGCACAGCCCCACCCCGTAAAGACCCTCGAGGCGGGTCAGGCGCATGGAGCCTGGCTCCCACTCGCCTTCGGCAAAAACCTTATACTCCACCCGATATCCGGGCGTTCCGTCCTGCTCGGGAACCTCAGCCTGCTGGGAAGAAAAGGCAAAACCAAGCTGCTCTAGGTGCCGGTACAGGTCGGGGTAGGCCACCTCCGATAGGCGCCCGGCCTCCTCAGCCACACTGCCAATGTAGAGCCTGGGCGCGAGAAAACTGCCCACCGCCAGCACCACCTTGCGCGCTGTTTTACGCGGCCCTTCCCAGCTCTCGATGCCCACCACAGCCGGCCCTTCCAGCAACAGCCGGGTGACGGATAGCTGCAAAAGGAAAATTTGCGGGTGGTTTTCCAGCCTGTACTTGGCCCGGCTGTGCAGGGCCCAGCCTTTCAGGCCGTCCTCACCCACCTCGGCCAGCAGTGAACCCTGGGGAAACGGGGCCCGAATGGGTGTAAAAGGCAGGTAAACCGAGTCCAGGCTGGTGGTGACCAGCCCCACCCGGAAACCCTTTTTTGCCAGCGCGTAGGCAGTCTCGGAGCCCGCAAAGCCTGCGCCCACAATCAGTACGTCGTAGTCCACAGATGACATAGAAATGTCCTTGGTTCGTTCTTTGTGCTGCCCCCGAAACACTGTCAGGTAGGTTTTGACCCGCGCTAAGCAGAGCGCATCGGGTGGGGTGCTAGGGCCAAGCCAAAATTTGAAAGAAGTCCGCTCTAAGTTGCTGCCGCTAGTCTTCCAGGTAGGTATACCCCACCAGCTCCCGCGCGTACAGCTCCATAAAAGAGCCCTTTTCAGCAGGGCTCAGTTTTTTGGATGAGCGCACCAGCTTCTCCACTGCCTCGGCCAGTTCATCGTCCTCGTAGCCCATCTTCTCGATTACCTTACGGGCTTTTTCGCCCATGATAAAGCGCTCGATGTCGTAGCCGTCGCGGTCAATCACCACATGGGCCTCACCGATGCGCCCGAAGAGGTTGTGGTTCATGCCAAGCACGTCCTGGTAGGCTCCGGTTAAAAAAACCCCCAGGTAGTAGGGCTGACCCGGACGAATTTCGTGCACCGGCAGGGTGTTGCGCACATCGTGGGTATCAATAAAGCGGTCAATCTTGCCATCGGAGTCGCAGGTGATGTCGACCAGGGTGGCCTCGCGGGTGGGGCGTTCGTTCAGGCGCGAGAGGGGCACGATGGGGAACATCTGCTTGATGGCCCAGGTATCGGGGAGGCTCTGGAACAGGCTAAAGTTGCAGACCAGCTTATCGGCCAGCATCTTTTGCAGATCCTCGAGCTCATCGGCGGGGTAATCGAGTTCCAGGGCCAGCTTCAGGGTCTTGCGGGCAATCTGGTAGAAGAGGGCCTCGGCAGCAGCCCGGTCGCGCAGCGAGATCAGGCCCAGGTCGTAGAGGTTCTGAATGGTGTCCTTGTTGGCGAAGGCGTCGTGGTAGACCTCGCGGTAGTTTTTGGCCGAGATGCTCCGGGCCAGCTCGAACATGTCCTTGACCACCGGATGGGCATCCTTGGGCTGCTCGACTTTTTCTTCGCCGGGGGGGCGGATGGTGTCCACCACTTCCAACACCAGCACGCTGTGGTAGGCGGTAACGGCCCGGCCTGACTCGGTAACCAGGGTGGGGTGGGGCTCCCCGTGGCCGTCGCAAATTTCCTTGGTCACATAGACCAGGTCTTCGGCGTACTCTTCCAGGGTGTAGTTGGCCGAGGCGTAGAAGGCGGTCTTGGAACCGTCGTAGTCGACTGCCAGGCCCCCACCCAGGTTGAGGTAGCGCACCGGAGCCCCCAGCTTGCGAAGCTGCACGTAGGTTTGGGCTATCTCCCGCACGGCCTGCTTAATGCGGCGGATATCGGTCACCTGACTGCCAATGTGCGAGTGCAGCATGGCGATGGTGCCCAGCATGCCAGCCTCGGCCAGGATGTCTATGGCTTTAATGATCTCCGGGGTGGTGAAGCCAAACTTGGCCGCCTCGCCACCCGACTCTTCCCATGCACCCGAGCCTTTGGTTTTTAGCTTGTAGCGAATGCCAATTTGTGGCTCTACCCCCAGTTCCTGAGCTATACGGATCACCCGCCCCAGCTCAGCGAATTTCTCCAGGGTGACCACCACGTTTTTACCCAGCTTTTTGCCCATCAGGGCCAGCCGGATAAAGTCGTCGTCTTTGAAGCCGTTGCAGGCAATGATGGACTCCGGGTGCAAATCCTGGGCCAGAATCAGGGCCAGCTCGGCTTTAGAACCGGCCTCGAGGCCATAGGCATAGGGTTTCCCCGCCCTAGCCACGGTCTCGACCACCATGCGCCGCTGGTTCACCTTGACCGGGAAAAGCCCCTGGTATCCAGCGCTGTAGTGATACTTCTTTATAGCCCGCCGGAAGGCCTCGTTGAGGGCCACCACCCGGGCTTTCAGAATTTGGGGGAAGCGCAGCATCACTGGCAACGGACGCCCTTCGTCCCGCAAGTCCTGCACAATTTCAAACAGCGAAGCGCTGGAACCATCCTCGCCCTCGGGTGTGACCTCGAGCTCACCATCCTCCCCTACCCGAAAAAACCCCGCCGCCCAGTGGGGGACGAGGTAGGTTTCTTCGGCATCCTTGGCAGTGAAACGTTTGAGCTTCTCCAACTTGAATCCGGGTCTCCTCACACAGGCTACGGATGGAATGTCAGGGGGCATTCACCGTGCGCTGTCCAGAACAGAGTGTAGGGCATTTTGCCCCAGGATGCTATAGCAAAGAAACCATCCGCAAACTGCTGCCCCCAACAGAGGCGTCCGACCAGGCTCTACTGCAACGGGCATTCGGCTAGCAGTTTGGTAGGAACCACAACAAATCCAAAGCAGGCGGCTTGATGCCCTGGGTACGCAAAAGCACCGCAATCTGCGCGGTGTGCCGCATCTCGTGAACCACGACGTGCCACAAGAGGCCCTCCACGGTGTAGCACCGCTCAGGCGCGTCGTGCAGATACACGGCCCGTTTGAGCTCGTCGTCCGTCAGCGTGCCAAGGTAGCCCAGGGTGCTTTGTTCAACCGCCCGCCAGTAGTCCAGCAGGGTTGGCAGAGGAAAGCCCGCATACTCCGGGTCGCCGGTGGTGTTTTGCAGGGCAGGCATGCGCGCCAGCACTGGTTCGTTGCGCCCTATGTCCTCGTGTAACCAGGAGTCCTCTACGCTGGCAATGTGGAACACCAGGTCTTTGATGCAATGGAATCGCTCGCCACCTAGCAGCGGGCGGGACAGCACCTCGTCCGACACAGCCTCGAGCACCGCCCACAGCTCACGCCGGGCGCGAACCAAGTAGCTGTACATTTCGGGTATGTTCATCGCTTCCTTTTCTCATTTGGGCTGACCTCGAGCCACACCTGCACGATCTGCCCCACCTCGAGGCCCTCGGCCCGTCGAACCGCATCCTTGAGCGGAAGCACATACAGGCCGTCCTTGGGCCACAGCGAGGTCTTCCACTCGGTCTGGCCGATGCGGACTTGTACCGGGATCATGCCCCAGCCGTAGGTCAAAAACCGCTCGGCGCGCTTGATGGCCTGGCTCTGCTCGTCGGAAACGGTCACGAAGTAGAACGGCGCGGGGCCGCGCCACTCCCAGATTACCCCGCTAAACCTTAGCCCCATCCTCCCTCCCAGGTCTTTTTCCTTGGCAGCCTCAGCGCAATTATAGCCTTGCAGTAAAAAACCACCCCCTGCAGCGGGGGTGGTGCAAAAACAGGGTTCTACTTGACAAACAGCATCTCGCGGTAGCTGGGCAAAGGCCAGTGCTTATCGGCCAGGATGCGCTCGAGCGCGTCGGCGGCCTTGCGCACCTCGTTCATGGCAGGCAACACATTGTCGCGCATGTGGTGGGCTTTTTCGTGCACTTCGTCGCCGCCCAGCTCGGCATTTTGCGCCTTGAGTTTTTCCAGAGCGTCCGAGAGGGCATCGGTAGCCTCCACAACCTGTTTGATGGTGCGCTCAACCGCACGAGACTTGACCTCAATCTCCGAAAGCTCCGCCAGGTAGCTCAGGGCACTGGGCAGAATCTGGGTCTGGGCAACCCATTCGGTGGTCTCACCCTCGATGTTCACCTGCTTGAAGTAGATGTCGTACATGATCTCCTGGCGGGCGTGAATTTCGCGCTCGTTGAGCACCCCCAGGCGGGTGAACAGCTTGATGTTTTTCTCGTCGGTAAAGTGTTCAATGGCGTCCACGGCAGTCCGCAGGTTCAGCAGCCCGCGCTTGGCCGCTTCCTTGTGCCAGGCTGCCGAGTAGCCGTCGCCGTTGAAGACGATGCGCTTGTGCTTGGCGTAGGTCTCCTTGATGGTCTCCAGGGCAGCCTGCTCAAAGCCCATCTTTTTCTTCATCTTGGCCTCTACCGCGTCCATCAGGGCGTCAACGGCATCGGCCACGATGGTGTTGAGCACCGTAATGGGGAAGGAGATGCTTTGCGAAGAGCCCACCGCGCGGAACTCGAACTTGTTGCCCGTAAAGGCGAAGGGCGAGGTGCGGTTGCGGTCGCCGGCATGCTTGGGCAGGGGCGGCAGCACCGGCACACCCAGCTCGAGCACTCCCGTCTTCTTGCCCGAACCCCCCTTGCCACTAGCAATGCGCTCGAAGATGTCGGTAAGCTGGTCGCCCAGGAAAACCGACATGATGGCGGGTGGGGCTTCGTTGGCGCCAAGGCGGTGGTCGTTGGAGGCCGAGGCCACGCTAATGCGCAACAGATCCTGGTGCATGTCCACTGCCTTGATCACCGCCGCGCAGAAGAACAGGAACTGCAGGTTGTCGTGGGGGGTATCGCCGGGCTCCAAGAGGTTGATGCCGGTATCGGTGCTCATGCTCCAGTTGCAGTGCTTGCCTGAGCCGTTGATGCCGGTAAAGGGCTTCTCGTGCAGCAGCGCCACCAGGCCATAGCGGCGCGCGGTGTTGCGCAGGGTCTGCATGATCAGCTGCTGGTGGTCAGCGGCAATGTTGGAGGGCTCGAAGATGGGGGCGATTTCGTACTGGCCGGGGGCCACCTCGTTGTGGCGGGTTTTTACCGGGATACCCAGGGCATAGAGCTGGTTTTCCACATCGGTCATAAAGGACAACACCCGGTCGGGGATGGAGCCAAAGTAGTGGTCCTCGAGCTCCTGTCCGCGCGGCGGCTTGGCCCCAAACAGGGTGCGCCCGGTCATGACCAGGTCGGGACGGCGGTAGTAAAACTCTTCGTCAATCAGGAAGTACTCCTGCTCGGCCCCCAGAGTGGCTACAACCTTGCTGGCCTCCACCCCAAAGTACTTGAGGGCCCGCTGGGTGCTTTTGTTAAGGGCCTCAATGGAACGCAGCAACGGGATCTTGAGGTCGAGCGCCTCCCCCGTCCAGCTCGCGAAAGCGGTGGGAATGCAGAGGGTTGCCCCATTGGAGTGGCGCATGATGAAGGCCGGCGAGGTAGGGTCCCAGGCCGTGTAGCCACGGGCCTCAAAGGTGGCTCGCAGGCCGCCCGAAGGGAACGAGGAGGCGTCAGGCTCGGCCTGGATGAGCTCCTTACCGGTAAACGAAGCAATCACCTTGCCATCGGAAATGGGGACATAAAAGCTGTCGTGCTTCTCGGCGGTGTAGCCGGTGAGGGGGTGGAACCAATGGGTGTAGTGGGTAGCCCCTTTTTGCAGGGCCCATTTCTTCATGGCCAGGGCGATGGTGTCGGCAATGCTGGGGTCTAGAGGAACCCCTTTCTCGATGGTGGCCTGAAGCGACTTCCATACCGGCTTGGAAACCAGCTCCCGCAGCTCATCCATGTCCAGCACATCGCTGGCAAATACCTCGCCGGCGATATCGCTGGAGACCTGCCGAACATCCTTGAACCGCCAGTTGCGGGCTGCCGAGACAACATCAAACTCGTGGGTCATATCTTCTCCTGGGGGTGGCGCCGGGTTGTCGGCTGCATTTTAGATGCTATTTGTATCTAACTTTGCCAGGCTCGACATATTCAGCAGCACCACTTGGAATAACACATTACCACAAGTCTGCAAAAATCAACACTATATTCCCCGGCAGTATTGCATTTTGTTTCTGAATTTATGAACATTTAGCCTTAAAAAGTTTTACAAATGTGCATGAATGCGTCAACACCTTGATTTAGCTACATATTGCATATATGCTTATTGCATATAAGTTTGCTGCAGAAGGGGGCCTGTTTGAATCGGCACAGCATGGAAGAGCGCCACCTCCCAAACAACTACGATCCAAATGCCTTTGACCGGCCCTCGCTAACGGTGGATGTGGTTATCCTGACCCTGCGCGAAGGGCAGCTGGAGGCCCTTCTGGTCAAGCGCAAGGAACACCCCTACCTCAACTACTGGAGCCTGCCCGGCGGTTTTGTGCAGGCCCAGGAGTCGCTCGATGAGGCGGCGGCGCGGGTGTTGCGGCAAAAGGCCGGTCTAGAAAGCGCGGTGGGGATGGAGCGAGAAGGGCCTCACAGGCACCCCATCTACCTCGAGCAGCTCTACACCTTTGGCGACCCTGGCCGCGACCCTCGGATGCGGGTCATCAGCGTGGCCTATTACGCCCTGGTAGAAGCCAACCACATCCGCGAGGTGGGCGAGGAGATCGCACTGTTCAAGCTGCGCCTGCCAGAAGGCGAAAGTGGCGTGGAAATTTTTGACAACCGGCACAAAAAGTACTCCCTGGCCTTCGACCACGCCGAGATTCTGGGGGTGGCTCTAAGGCGCATTCGGGGAAAGCTCGAGTACACCCCCATCGGTTTTGAACTGCTGCCAGAGGAGTTCACCCTACGCCAGCTGCAGGCTGTACACGAGACCATCCTGCAAAAAAAGCTCAACAAAGACTCTTTCCGGCGCAGGATGCTGGCCTCGGGAATGCTCGAGCCCACCGGCAAGCTCGAGCGTGGCCTAGGCCGACCCGCCGAACTCTACCGCTTCCGGAGGGCAACATGAAAACCGCGGTATTCATCGGGCGCTTCCAGCCACCCCACCGGGCCCACCTCGAGACCATCACCCGCGCCCTGGAGCGCTTCGATCGGCTAATTGTGGTACTGGGCAGCGCCTTCTGTTACCCCACCCCCAAGAACCCCTTCAGCGCCAAAGAGCGGGAGGCCATGATCCGGGAAAGCCTGGGCGAGGCCAGCGGGCTTCACTTTGTCCCCATCGCCGACGACTACTACGACGACCCCCGCTGGTTTCGCACCGTACGGGCTGCCGTGGAGGCCCTTACCGGCCCGGAGGCCGAGATCTATATCACCGGCTACCACAAGGACGAAAGCAGCTACTACCTGCACGGCTTTGGCGGCTGGCCCTTTGAGCCCAGCGGTGTGGTAAGCCAGATCAACGCTACCGATGTGCGAAACAGCTACTTTGCCGGCAGCAGCAAGTGGAAAGCTATGGTTCCGGGTGCGGTGCGGCAGTTTATGGAGCAGTTTGCCCGCACGCCCAGCTATGGCCGCTTGCAGCAGGAGTGGAAAACCATCCAGCATTACCGCGCGCTCGATTCACGCTACCCCTATCCCCTCCTCCACGTGGCCAGCGACGCAGTGGTGCTGGCCCAGCAGCAGGTGCTGCTGGTCGAACGCGGGGGGTCGCTGGGCAAAGGGGCCTGGGCCTTGCCGGGGGGCTATGTGGAGCTTAGAGAAACCCTGCTGCAAGCCGCCCTGCGCGAGTTGCGCGAGGAGACCGGCCTGGCCCTGGGAGCCCAGCACCTCAAGGCCACCCAGGCCTTCGACTACCCTGGCCGCAGCCTGCGCGGAAGGGTGATTAGCCTGGGCCACTTCTTCGACCTGGACGATACCCCACCCCCAGCGGTAGAGGGGCAGGACGACGCTTCCAGGGCCTTCTGGCTGCCCCTGGCCGGGCTCGAGCGCCACCAGGATCGCTTCTTTGAAGATCACTATCAACAGATTTGTTGGTTTTTGGGGCGTGCGCCGCACCAGCCCGCGCTATTCCAAGGAAAGGAGCCTTCGTGAAAACCCTCAACCCCCACAACCTGATCCTTAACACCGACAGCTACAAGGCCAGCCACTTCGCCCAGTTCCCCAAGGGCATGACCTACGCCAGCTGGTACATCGAAAGCCGGGGCGGCGACTCCAACTTTGTGCGCTTCTTCGGCCTGCAGGCCTTCCTGATCGAGTACCTGAGCAAAGGGGTTGGCATGCGCGAGGTGGAGGAGGCCCAGGAGGTCTTCCAAGCCCACGGCCTGCCCTTCCCCTACGAGGGCTGGCGCCACATCGCCCAGGACTTAGGGGGGCGGCTGCCGGTACGCATCCGGGCGGTGCCGGAAGGGACGGTAGTGCCCGTGCACAACCCCCTGGTCATCATCGAGAGCACCGACCCCCAAGTGCCCTGGCTGCCGGGCTGGCTCGAGACCGCCCTGCTGCGCGCGGTCTGGTATCCCACCACGGTCTGCACCATCTCCTGGAACATCCGCAACACCATCAAAGAGTACCTGGAGAAAACCGCCGACGACCCCGAGGCCGAGCTGCCCTTCAAGCTGCACGACTTTGGCGCGCGGGGGGTGAGCAGCTTAGAGAGCGCCGGGCTGGGGGGAATGGCCCACCTGGTCAACTTCCAGGGCACCGACACCGTCACCGCCCTGGTCTATGCCCGCAACTACTACGGGGCCGAGATGGCCGGCTACTCCATTCCGGCCATGGAACACAGCACCGTAACCAGCTTTGGCCGCGAGGGCGAGGCCCAGGCCTACCGCCAGATGATCGAGACCTACGGCAAGCCGGGGGCGCTCTTGGCCATGGTGATTGACTCCTACAACCGCGAGCACGCCGTGGGTCAGATTATCGGCGAGGAACTGCGCGAGCTGATACAAAACTCGGGGGCCACCGTGGTCATCCGGCCCGACTCAGGCGACCCGCCTTTTGTGGTGCTGCGCACGGTGCAGACCCTCGAGGCCAGGTTCGGCGCCACCGTCAACCAGAAGGGCTACAAGGTGCTCCAGGGGGTGCGGGTCATCCAGGGCGACGGGGTGAACGCCGATACCATCCGCAAGGTGCTGTTTTTGCTCGAGCAGTGGGGCTACAGCGCCTCCAACGTGGCCTTCGGCATGGGCGGGGCCCTCTTGCAGCACCCCCACCGCGACACCCAGAAGTTCGCCCAGAAGCTGCACCTGGTCACGGTAGAGGGCGAGACCTACGGGGTGGGCAAAAGCCCGGTAGACGACCCCAGCAAGCTCTCCAAAAAAGGCCGCCTGGACGTGATCAAAGACGAGCGCGGCATCCGCACGGTGGAGCTGCCCTTGGAGGCCGCCCAGCCCCACCCCCAGAGCATCCTGCAGACGGTCTTCGAGAACGGCGCCATCACGCGGCGCTACACCTGGGAGGAAGTGCGGGGGAACGCCTAAAAAACGCTGGTTCCAGGCCCGGCCCAGCCCAGCCCAAAAGCTTTGGCCCAGCTTTTAGCCAGATCGGCAAAGGTGGCGCGGGTGCCCAGGTTCCGCCCGGCCATCCCCGGCCCCGCTACCAGGAGCATTCCGTACTCGCGGGTGTGGTCGGTGCCGCGGTAGGTGGGGTCGTTGCCGTGGTCGGAGACGATGAACAGATAGTCGTCCGGGCCCAGCGCGGCCAGCAGTTCGGGCAGCCGGGCATCGAAATCAAGGAGCGCTTGGGCGTAGCCTTGGGGATTGCGACGGTGACCAAACCTGGCGTCGAAGTCCACCAGGTTGGTAAAGATCAGGCCGGAGAAGTCCTGGTGCATGAGCTCCAGGGTGCGCTGGAGCCCCTCGGCGTTGCTGCCCGCCTTGACCTCGCGGCTAAAGCCCCTATGGGCGTAGATGTCGGGAATCTTGCCCACCCCCACCACCTCCAGCCCGGCGGCCTTTAGCTCGTCCAGCACGTTGTGGGGGGGCTCGAGGGCAAAGTCCTTGCGCAGGTCTTCGCGCCGGTAGTACTGTCCGGGCGCGCCCTCGAAGGGGCGGGCGATCACCCGGGCGCAGGCCAGGGGCCCCACCAGCATCTCCCGCGCCACCTGGCACCAGTGGTAGAGGGTTTCCAGGGGCACCTTGCCGATATGGGCCGCCACCTGGAAAACCGAGTCTGCCGAGGTGTAGACGATGGGAAAGCCGGTGCGCAGGTGCTCGTCGCCATAGTCGCGGATGGCCTCGGTGCCCGAGTAGGGCTGGTTGAGCAGGTAGCCCCCCACCCCAATGCGTCGGCAGTATTCGGCCAGGAAGTCCTGTGGATAACCCTGTGGAAAAACCCGAAAAGGATGCTCAAGCTGGATGCCCACAAACTCCCAGTGGCCGGTGGAGGTATCTTTGCCGGGGTTGACCTCCACCATTCGCCCAAACGCACCCCTGGGCGCTGCTACCTGAGGAAGGGTATGTACGCCGGGCACATGGCCCAACCCCAGCGCCGCTAAGTGGGGCAGCTCAATTCCGGTCTTGAGCACGGTGTGGTCGAGGGTATCGGCCCCTTCATCGCCAAACTGCACGGCGTCGGGCAGGTAGCCCAGCCCCACCGAGTCCAGCACAATGGTAGTGATCTTCATGCCCACAAGCATACCGGAGGCCGGGTTATTCACCTAAACAACTGCTGGCCAGGATAAAGCCTTCTACACCCTGGCCAGCCCCTGGGGGCTGCTCAGGCTGCGCCACAGCAGCCCCAGCAGTTCACGCGAGGCAAACTCGACCGAAGTCTCGGGGTAGGAAACCCAGTGCACGCCCAGGGAAAAACCCTGGTCTTCGATGAAAAGCAGCCGCAGAAGGCCGGCCTCGAGCTCAGGCCCTACAAATGAGCGGCTGGACAGGCCCACCCCCAGCCCGGCAGCGGCGGCGGCCTTGACCCCATACAGGCTGCCACACTCCAGCAAGCGCGCCGGTACGATGCCGTGGCGTTCCAAAAACTGCTCCAGGCGCAGCCGCAGGCGCGAGTTGCGCTGGGGCACCAGCAGCGTCATGCCCTCGAGCTGCCCCAAAGCCACACCCCCTAGCCCGGCCCAGGGATGTGAGGGCGCCACCACCAGCACCACCTCCTCACTGGTTAGGCGCTGAGCCACAAGCGGCTCAGGAAGGGCATCGGTTCCACCCAGCACCAGCGCTGCGTCCAGGTCGCGCTGGTAAACCTGTTCGATGAGCTCCAGGGTGGTGCCGTTCACCAGGTGTAGCTCGCAGCGGGCTTGCTGGGTTTGGATCCAGGAAAGCAGGGGGGCCTGGTAGCGCGGAATCAGGCTCCAGGCCAGACCCACCTCGAGGCTGGGGATGCGCTGGTGCCGCTTCTCCTCGATAAAGCGGGTGGCCTGGGCCAGGCTGCGGTTGACGGCACAGGCATAGGGCAGCAGGGCTTTGCCGGCTTCGGTCAGGGTGATGCCCTGGGGGGTGCGCTCGTAGAGGGGCTGCCGCACCGCGTCCTCGAGGGCCTTGAGGGTTTTGCTGACCGCGGGCTGGCTCAGGTGCAACACTTCGGCAGCGCGGCTCAAACTTCTGAGTTCGGCCACCACGCAAAATACCACCAAGTACCGAGGGTTTAGACGCATAAGTAAGAATCACTGCAGTATACCGTTTCGCTTATACATAAACACCTGCTACACCGGCCCAGCACAAAGACCCTCTTGCCTGGTTGTGAACCCTCACCGCTGAGCAACGCACGGCCCCCGAAAGCCGTGCCTGAGTCCTCCGGAGCCTGCCACTGAAGCGGTGGTATACTCAGGGCGACCCGCAGTTTGCATCCCTCAGATTGGCATTGGTTGGACCTTTCCCCACACATGGCTGTCTGCCCCACGGCCCGGCAAGGTGGCTTTTCGCAAAGCCCCACACCCGCAGCATTCCAGCAAGCTGCTCGGGGTTGTGTTGCCGGAGTACCTCATATCCCCTCAGGGTATTTGACAAAATACCCCCTGGGGATATACCCTGAGGGTCAGGAGGTTAGCGCATGCTCTTCAAGCAAATCTACGAGGAAGGACTGGCTCAAGGCAGCTACTTCATCGGTTGTCAGTCGGCAGGTACCGCGGTGGTGGTAGACCCCCGGCGCGATATCCAGGTCTACCTGGACGAAGCCCAGAAGAACGGCATGAAGATTGTGGCCATCACCGAGACCCACATCCACGCCGACTACCTCTCGGGCGCCCGCGAGCTGGCCAAAGCCACCGGAGCCAAGCTTTACCTGAGCGACGAGGGCGACGAAAACTGGAAGTACAAGGGCCTCGAGGGCTTCGACTATCAACTGGTGCGCGACGGCGACCAGATCAAGCTGGGCAACATCACCCTCACGGTGGTGCATACCCCCGGCCACACCCCCGAGCACATCAGCTTTCTGGTGCAGGACGGCGCAGCCGCCAGCGAGCCGGGTTTCTTCCTGACCGGCGACTTTGTGTTTGTGGGCGATATTGGCCGCCCCGACCTGCTGGAAGAGGCCGCCGGCATCCTGGGCACTGCCGAACCCGGCGCCCGGCGCATGTTCAAGAGCCTCAAGGAAAAATTCCTCACCCTGCCCGATTACGTGCAGGTCTGGCCGGGCCACGGGGCGGGTAGCGCCTGCGGCAAGGGGCTGGGGGCGGTTGCCAGCACCACCGTGGGCTACGAGCGCCGCTTTGCCTGGTGGGCCGACTACCTGCGTACGGGCGACGAAGAAGGCTTCGTGAAGGCCCTGCTCTCGGGCCAGCCCGAAGCCCCCTACTACTTCGCCCAGATGAAGCGGCTCAACCGCGACGGGATGCCCCTCCTGGGCGACCTGCGCGAACCCCACCTCTTCACCCCCGAACAGTTTGAGCGGCAGCTCAAGCAAGGGGCTTTGCTGGTAGACACCCGCGACAAGCTGGCCTTTGCCGGAGGGCACCTCAAGGGGGCCATCAACATCCCGGCAGGCAAGAGCTTCAGCACCTGGGCCGGCTGGCTCCTGCCCTACGACCGCGACCTGATCCTGCTGGCCAGCCCTGAGCGGGTGGGTGAGCTGGTCAAGCAGCTCATCCGCATCGGGCTGGACCGGGTGGTGGGGTATATCCCGGGCCTCGAGGGCTACGTGCAGGGCGAGCTCGAGACGGTTCCTCAGATCACCGCAGCCCAGGCCAAGGCCCTGTGGGAAAAGGGCGAGGCGGCCATCCTGGACGTGCGCGGGGCCGACGAGTACCAGGCCGCTCACATCCCCGGCGCCCAGAACATCCACGCCGGACGGGTGATGAACAACCTGAACCGTATCCCCAAAGACAAGCCGGTGGTGGTGCACTGCCTGGGCGGCGACCGCTCCTCCACCGCCATCAGCGCGCTGATGGGCGCAGGCTTTACCAACCTGATCAACCTGACCGGCGGCATCCGGGCCTGGCAGCAGGAGGGCTTCCCAACGGAAAAAGGCCCGGCCCGCGATCTGGTAAGCGCGTAATCGAGACACCCTCGTATCGGGCCCCTGGCCGAGGCTGGGGGCTCCCCTACAAACCAAGCACCATGAATCTACCTGTCAAAACCGCCTATCAAACCCTGGAACGCTTTTTGGTAGTGGACGTCCGCGAGCCCGAAGAATGGGCCGAGGGTCTTCTGCCAGGGGCTTTGCGCCTGCCGCTATCGAGGCTCGAGACCCTGGCCCCCCTCTACCTCGAGCGCGAACAGCCCGTATTGCTGTACTGCCGCAGCGGCAACCGTTCGCAGGAAGCCCGCCAAATCCTGCAAAAACTGGGCCACCCCAAGGTCTGGCACCTCGAGGGCGGCATCAAAGCCTGGTGCGAAGCTGGCATTCCCTGTGCAAGCCCCGTTTAATCCAAGGAGGACACCCATGCTCACTGCTCCATACAAAGACATCAGCCCCCAAGAGGCCCGCAACCTGCAAGCGCAAAAAACCCTGTTCGTAGATGTGCGCGAACCCGAGGAGTTTGCCCAGGTGCGCATCGAAGGCGCCGCCCTGATTCCCCTGTCCGAGTTTGCCGGGCGCATCGGCGAAATCCCCAAGGATCAGCCGGTGGTGCTGTACTGCCGCAGCGGCAACCGCAGCGCCCAGGCCGCAGCCTGGCTCTCGGCCAAGGGGTACACCAACCTGCTCAACCTCGACGGGGGCATTATGGCCTGGTACCAGGCCGGGCTGCCGCTGGATACAGAGCCTCTGGAAGTAACCTACCAGGACACCGCCTTCACCGAGCTCACCCCCCACCAAGCCCAGCAGTGGATTCGGGAGGGGGCCTATGTGGTGGATGTGCGCGAGCCCTACGAGTACGCCATGGGGCACGTGCCCGGCGCAGTCAATATCCCCCTGGGACGCTTTGTGAGCGAGGTGGGTAAGCTGCCCAAAGACCGCAAGCTGGTGGTGGTCTGCGCCTCGGGAGGCCGCTCGTCCCAGGCTTCTGAATACCTGGTGGGGCATGGCTTCGCCAAAGAAAAGGTGGGCAACCTCGAGGGCGGCACCTACGGCTGGATGAGCGCAGGTTTCGAGGTAGAGCGTTGATCGGCTGGCTCAAAAATCTGCTGGGTGGTGGGGCGGCAGTGGGCCGCCTCAGCCCTGCCGAGGCCCACGAAAAGGCCAAGTCCGGGGCCATTATCCTGGACGTCCGCACCCCACCGGAGCGCCAGGAGGGCAAAATTCCCGGCTCGCAGGCCCTGCCCCTTGACAAACTGGCCAGCGAATGGGAGAAACTGCCCAAGGATAAAGAGATCATCTGCCAGTGCCGTAGCGGCAGCCGCAGTGCCCAGGCCGCCCGCTTTCTGGCCGCCAAGGGCTATAAGGTCTACAATCTGGCGGGCGGTATTGAGGCCTGGAAGAGACACAAACTCCCGGTGAAGTGATGTACGACGTTTTCCCCAACGAGCTTTTCCTCTGGCAAAAGCGCGGTGCGATGCTGCTGGACGTTCGCTCGCCAGAGGAGTTTGCCGGCGGCCACATTCCGGGTTCGCTCAACCTTCCGCTCGAGCAACTCCTGGACGCACCCCAAGCCCTAAAAAGCCCTATCGTAACCATTTGCGCGACGGGCAGCCGGGCGGGGCTGGCTGCGGAGGTGCTGGGGTACGAGGGCTTCGAGGTGGGCAAGCTGGTGGGGGGCATCCAGGGGTATAGGGCCCAGGGATACCCGCTCGAGCGCTCCACTCCAACTGCAGAAACACCCTTCAATCCCACGGAGGCCCCATGCTCCTAGCCTGGATGGGCGCGATTCTAATCGGTCTGGCCCTGGGGATGCTGGGCTCGGGGGGCTCCATTCTCACCGTGCCCATCCTGGTCTATCTGGTGGGGGAACCCGACAAGCTGGCCATCGCCGAGTCGCTGGCCATCGTGGGCCTGATCGCCTTAGTGGGGGCTCTGCCCTACGCCCTAAAGGGCCTGATCGACTGGCGCAATGTGCTGTTTTTTGGCCTGCCGGGCATGGCCGGCACCTACCTGGGGGCCTACCTCTCCCAGTGGGTGCCGGGGGTCTGGCAGCTGGGGCTGTTTGCGGTGGTCATGCTGGTGGCCGCCTATATGATGTTCCGCCCGCCCAGGCTCGAGGCGACCGCACCCAAGCGCTCCTACCTCAAGATTGTTCTGGATGGCCTGGTGGTGGGCGCCCTGACCGGCCTGGTGGGGGTGGGCGGGGGCTTTCTCATTGTTCCGGCCCTGGTTTTGTTGGGCGGGCTGCCCATGCACCTGGCGGTGGGCACCAGCCTGCTCATTGTGGCCATGAAGTCGGCCAGCGGCTTTTACAAATACCTGCACCTGCTGCCCGAGCAGGGCTACACCGTGCACTGGGACATCGTGCTGATCTTCGCGGCGCTGGGCATTGCGGGTAGCCTGTTTGGGGGTCGCCTGGCCGCCTCCATTCCCCAACTTGCCCTGCGGCGCGGCTTTGCCGGGTTTTTGGTGGTGATGGGGATTTTTATCTTGTGGCAGAGCCTGCCCAGGGTGCTACATGGATAAACACGGCGAATAACGCGCTTTTTCTATACACCAGAATTGATCTCGATACGCCCATTTTGGGCGTTGTTTTTTTGCATATCGCACTCTTCACAGGCATGACCTCCCACCCAGGAGGCAACTGTGCTGTGCAGGACGCAGTAGTAATGTTGGTGAGGGGCTCAAGGACTATGAAGAGCGCTCTAACGTGTTGCCAAGCAACATTTTCCACAACTAATACACAAATTGCCCATACCATGCTACATATGAACCTATTCGAATGGCTCCGCAGCTGGGGCCGCAAACAACCCGCGGAAGCCCCTAAGTTAGACGCAGCCGAGCAGCACTTCATGGGTCTGGATGTGCAAGCGGTCATCAATGCCCACCTGGCCTGGCGCAAGCGGCTCGAGGACTCTATTCTGGGCCGCTCCAACGAAGAGCTGGACATCGGCGTCATCATGCAGGACAACCAGTGCCAGCTGGGTCAGTGGCTTTATGGTCAAGCCGCTCGCAGCACCCTGGCCCTGCACCCCGAGTTTGCAGCCCTGCGCGAAACACACCGCACCTTCCACCTGTATGCTGCGCGGGTACTCCAGACCCTCCGCATGCGGGGGGTGGAGGCCGCTCAGGCCATGCTCGATACCGAATTCGACCGTCTGTCCAAAGACATCGTGTTCAACCTGGCCGCCCTCATGGACAAGGAACGCACCCTACACTAGCTTCCTTCACCATTCAACAGCCGCACAGCCACCCCAGGGCCTTTGCGGCTATTTTTTTGCGTTGTAGCAGCCAAGCAGCAATCGGCCCCTGCGTTACCTCGAGCTGGCTGCTACAAGCTTACTGGTAGCCCGCCAGGGCCAGGTCGTCCTTGAGCGACTCTACCTCCACCTTACCGGCATAAACGTTCACCACCCTGCCCTCACCATCGAGCACAAAAGTCCAGGGCTGGCCCAGCACCCTGTAGCGGTTGGCTACGGCTACGGGGTTGTCGCCCCCAGGCAAGGCCAGCAGGGGTATAAATTTCGCGTAGTTTTTCATGTAATCCCGCACCACCTGATCGGTGTCGCGCGGCTCGCGGCTAATCACCACAAAGGGCACCTGGTACTCCTGGGCAAGCCGATGCAGCTTGGGGAATTCGGCCCGGCAGATGGGGCACCAACTGGCCCAGAAGGTAATCACCACCGGCTTACCCTTGAAACTGGCCAGGGTGTACACCTTGCCGGACACGTCGCGCAGCCGAAAATCGGGTGCCACCTGCCCCGGAGAAACAGCCAGGCCCATTGCGAACAAAAGTAGAGTTGCCCACCAGCGCTTCATGTGTCCTCCCATGTTTCGATACCAGTAGAGGGTATTCTGCTATGAATTAAATAGCAAGCTCCTTTAATGCACAAGGGGCTGGGTTACACGATTGGCACAGGCCGACAAGCAAGGAAAACGATTGGTTGGAAATTGTGCTTTTTTTGCTTACAAAAAGGCGTTTTGGGTCGTACTGGGAGTTGCTGCTTCAAAGCGCCTTGCTTGGCACAACGCGCCAGCTCATGGCCCGCAGCACCCGACCGAAGTACTGGAAAAATAGTAATGGGAGCTATATCTAAATGGAATAAAGTTTAAGATAATGCGTTCTAAAAGCATTTAGCGCTCTGACCGCTGTTTTTTGGAAGCAGTGGTGTTTTGACCAGGAGTTGACGCACATACCCCCAGGTAGTATTAATAGGTAATCGATAAGTTAAGGTTTGTTATGCGGTACATATTATTATCAATCATCGCGGCCTTACTGCCGGTTAACGCCCAGGAGGTGGATTTTGACCGCTGGTATCCCTATGCCCAGGCCAGTCAATACGCCCAGGCACATGGGCGCATCCTGATGGTCTATTTCTGGAGTGGGGCCTGTCCTTATTGCGACCAGATGAACACCCATGTTCTTTCCGACCCGGTGGTCTCGAGGATCCTCGAGCGCCGCTTTGTGGTAGCCAGCGTGGACGGCCATAGCCCCGAAGGACGCGCCCTCAGCGCGCAAATGCGGGCTTTTGGCACACCAAGTTTTGTCTTCCTCGTACCCCAGGGGGGTACGTGGAAAGAGGCGGGCCGGCTATTTGGTAGCCGCACCCGTGCACAGTTTCTGAGCGAACTGCGGCAGATCTGTGCGAAAGTGGGAGGTGAAGGTTGTGAATAGAAGAACTTTTATAAAGGCATCAGCAGGTGCGGTTGCCGGAACCCTGCTGGCCAACCAACTGACTTCGGCGCTGGCCCAGGGTGGCCTCGAGGGCGAGGATATCGCCAACCTCGAGAAAGGCCTTAGGCAGGTTCTGGGCAAGGGCTTCAGGGATCTAACCGTCTCACAACAGGTCAAGTTGGTGGCCCCCACCATCGCCGAGTCGGGCGCCAACGTACCGGTGGAGATCGAGGCCAGCCTGCCCGCCGATCAGGTCAAGGCCATCCACTGCTTCTGCGACAAAAACGCCAACCCCTTGCTCTTTACGGTAATCCTTAACGGGGTTCTACCCTACTACGCAACCCGCGTGCGGGTAGCCGAAACAGCCCCGGTACGGGCAGTGGTCGAGACCAAAGATGGCAGGTTCTTGCTGGCCTCGCAGGCGGTGCGGGTCACGGTAGGCGGTTGCGGTTAAGGAGGCATACCATGGCGATTAACATTTTGATTCGTTTCACCCCAGCTAAACCCAAGGCTGGTGAAGAAGTTCGGGTACAGATCGTCGTGCAGCACCCTATGGAGCCCGGCACCCGTCGGGATGCCAGCGGGAATCTAATCCCTGCCAACTACATCAATGATGTCGTTGTGACGATGGATGGGCAGCCCATCGCCCAGGTCAAGCCCGGCCCCGGCACCAGTGCCAACCCCCTGTTCGCCTTCAAGATGAGGGCCACCAAAGCAGGGCAGGTTAAAGTCACCTGCAAAGACCTGAACGGCCAAACCGGCGAAAGAACCGCAGACCTGACCCTGGCCTAGGAGGTTCAGATGGGTCGCTTCTGGCGTCTGGTAGGAACGGTAGTTCTAGCCCTTTTTAGCCTGCTGGTGCTGGCCCAGGAAGAGGACGATCCGGTCAAGGAGGCCGAAAAACAAAAGAAGCAGCTCCTGGAGCAAAGTGGGGGGGTGCTGCCCAGCGATCTGTTTGTTGCACAAGGAGAGCAGCTATTCAAGGCCAAGCGGGGGCCTAAGCAGGCCAGCCTCGAGGCCTGCGACTTTGGCCGGGGGCCGGGGAAGCTCGAGGGGGTGGTGGGGCGGCTGCCCCGCTACTTCTTTGACACAAGGCGGGTGGAAGACCTCGACTCGCGCATCCGTTCCTGCATGATTCGGATCCAGGGTTTCAAGCCAGAGGAAATTAAGCGCAGTGAAGTGGTGGCTATCGCTTTCTACCTGGCCTCGCTTTCCAACGAGCAACCCATCACCATCACCCCAGTAATGCCCCAGGAAAAGCGGCTCTATGAACTGGGCGAAAAGCTCTTTTACCTGCGGGCAGGCCCACGGGATATGAGCTGTGCAACCTGCCACGTTTCGTACGTGGGCCGCCGGGCCGGGGTGCTGCCCTATAGCGACCTGCTCAAGGATAAGCGTGTGGCCAGCCATTGGCCGGCCTTCCGCTACTCCAACGACCAGGCCTGGACCATGGCGGATCGTATCCGAGCCTGTTACACCGTTCTGGGAATGCCAGCCCCCGACTTCTACTCCGAACCCATCATCGCCCTAACGCTCTTCATGAACGTACAGGCCCGTGGTAGCAAGATGGATCTGCCAGGTTTCATTCGCTAAGGAGGGGGTTGTGCGGCACTTCTATCTACCCATACTGTTCGTGCTCTTGGTTTCGGTTAGCGCTCAGACCGGCCAGCCCTACATCACTCCTGAGCTACAGCAACTTATACTGGCAGGGGGCAAAAACTACTCCGACGTTCTGCTCAAGCAGGCCGCCGATCAGGCGCTGTGCTCCCGCTATCGGAACAGGCTACCCCCAGAGGTTCTGGGTGGTTTTATCGAAGAGCAACGCAAGACCATCAAGTATCCGGCCAACGGCAGGCTGATGGGCGACTGGAAAAAAGGCGAAGCCATCTACAACACCCTGGCTCGAGGCAACTGCTTCTCCTGCCATGTGGGCTCCCCTCTCAACATTGGGGGGAATGTGGGGCCAAGCCTGGAGAAGTACGGCCAGCGCGGCACTTCCGAAGCGGTTCAGAAATATACCTACGAGGTGATCTACAACACCTGGGCCTACTTCCCCTGCACGGTGATGTACCGCTTCGGGCATAATGGTTTGCTTAAACCCGAGGAGATAGCCGACGTGGTGGCCTACCTGCTCGACCCGGCCTCGGACTTCAACACCAAACCGGCGCTTAAGCGCTAGTTGCCTTAGCCGCAGTGTGTTCCCTGGCGGGCGCATGCCTGGGAAATGGAGGTGTAATGACCCGACGTGAACTGGTACAACTCTTGCTGGCCTTGGGTATTACCTCCCCCAAAGCCTTTGCCCAGGCCATGGAGCGCCCCGAGGCCCTCTACGACCTGCCCCCCTTCGGCAACGTCACCCTGCTCTTCAACACCGACCTGCATGCCCAGCTGCGGCCCCACTACTTTATGGAGCCGCCCAACCTGCTGGCCGCCAAGGCCCTGGAAGGCAAGCCCGGATACCTAACCGGCGAGGCCTTTTTGCGCTACTACGGTATCCGACGGGGTAGCCTGGAAGCCTATGCCTTTTCCTCGGTAGACTTTGTGGCTTTGGCTCAGCGCTTTGGGCCGATGGGTGGCGGGGCTTATATTGGCGCGCTCATCAAGCAGCAAAAAGCCCAGGCAGGGGAAAAGCGCACCCTGGTGCTGGATGGCGGCGATACCTGGACCAACTCCGGCATCTCGCTTTTGACCAGGGGGCAGGTGGTGGTGGACTGGATGAACCGGGTGGGCTTCGACCACATGGTCTTCCACTGGGAGTACACCCTGGGCCGCGCGCGGGTAGAGGAGCTGGTGAAGCAGTTGCAGGCCCAGATCGTCAGCTTCAACATTGTGGACGACCTCTTTGGCGACCCCATCTACGAACCCTACGCCATCCACCAAATCGGGGGCTACACGCTGGGCATCATCGGCTCCACCTTCCCCTATGTAAAGGTCTCACACCCCGAGGAGTTCTCCGAAGGGCTCTCCTTTGGCGTGCGAGAACACGAGCTACAGAAGTATGTGGACGAACTGCGGGGCAAAGGCGTGGACGCGGTGGTGCTGCTCTCGCACAACGGCGTGCCGCTGGATCTGGCCCTGGCCGGGCGGATCAAGGGCCTCGATCTGATTCTTACCGGGCACACCCACGACTTTACCCCCGCCCCCATTCGGGTGGGCAACACCTGGCTGGTGGCTGGAGGTTCCTCGGGCAAGGCGGTGGTGCGGGTGGACTTGCAGCTCAAGAAGGGGGGGATTGCCGGCATCCGGGCCAAGACCCTGCCGGTAGCCACCCACCTGATCAAGCCCGACCCCGGGCTCGAGGCCTTCATCCGCGAGGCGTATGCCCCCCACCTGGACTACCTCGATCAGGTGCTGGGCGTTACCGAAACCCTGCTGTACAAGCGCGACTCCACCTACTCCACCCTGGATGAGCTGGCCGGCAGAGCGGTTCAGGCCGCCTACCCGGAGGTGGAGGTGGCCTTTAGCACGGGTACCCGCTGGGGTACGGCCATTCTGCCGGGCCAGCCCATCACCATGGATAAAATCCTGGCCTACACCGGCTTTACCTACCCCGAGGTCTACGTGTTCAAGCTCAAGGGCGAGCGCCTACAGGCCGTACTGGAGGATGTGGCGGCCAACACCTTCAACCCCGACCCCTTCTACCAGCAAGGGGGCGACATGAGCCGGGTTTTTGGGCTTTCCTACGACCTGGCGGTGAATGCCCCTACCGGCCAGCGCATCCGCAACGTGGCCATCAAAGGCCGTCGCCTGGACCCCAACCGGGAGTACACCCTGGCCTCTTTTGGGGGGCGCCTTCAGCGCAGCGGCACCCTGGTGGAAAAATACACCCCTCGCCCCATCTACGACCTGATCGCCCTGTACCTCAAACAGGTCAAAACCGTAAACATCCCCCCGCGTCCCAGCATGCGGGTGCTGGACCAACGCTATGTGTTGCCCGGATAACCAGGAGGAGAAGAAGTGAAGAAAAGATACGTGTTAGGACTTTTGGTCATGCTGCTGGCGGGGCTTACCCTTTCGCAGCAAAGCCCTTTTCAGCAGCGCGTGCAGCAGGCCATCCAGAACGGCGGTAGCAAGTTTGCTGAAACCATGAAGCAAGACCCCGACCAGGCCCTGTGCTCGCAGTACCGCGACAAGATTCCAGCAGAGCTGGTGCCGGCATTTCTGGAGCGGCAGAAAAAGCTGATCAAGTACCCCGCCAATGGCAAGCTGATGGGCGACTGGAAACAGGGCGAGGCCCTTTTCACCAACCCCCGCAAGGGCAACTGCTACGCCTGCCACACCGGTGACCCCAAAGAGGCCGGGGCGGGGAACATGGGGCCGGGCCTGGTGGGGTATGGGGCCCGCGGCACCAGCGAGGCGGTGGTCAAATACACCTACGAAAAAATCTACAACGCCTGGGCCACCATGCCCTGCTCGCTGATGTACCGGGCCGGTCATCACGGCATTCTGACCCCGGAAGAAACCGCCCACGTAACCGCTTTCCTGCTCGAGCCGGCCTCGCCGGTCAATGCCAAGAGGTGATGCCATGCGCAACCGCAGCCTGTGGATCGGATTTTTGTTGGCGCTGGGGTTGGGCCTGAGTATTGCCCTTACCCAGCAACAAGAAGTAGACCCCTACAAGGAAGCCGAGCGGCAGCGGGAGCTGTTCCGCCAGACCGCTGGCATTTTGCCCGGCGAGCTGTATGCCGCCCAGGGTGAAGAGCTTTTTACCAAAAAGCGAGGCCCCAAGAATGTGAGCCTCGAGGCCTGTGACTTTGGCTTAGGGCCGGGGAAGCTCGAGGGTGCCCTGACCCAGCTACCGCGCTACTTTGCCGACACAAGGCGGGTGGAAGACCTCGAGACCCGCATCGTGAGCTGCATGGTGCGGCTGCAGGGCTTCAGACCCGAAGAAATCAAACGCGACGATGTAAAGGCCCTGACCGCTTACGTGGCCTCCAAGTCCAGCGAGATGCCCATCAACGTGGTTCCCAAAACCTCGCAGGAAATCGCCATGTACAACATCGGGCGTGAGCTGTGGTTCCACCGGGCGGGCGACCGCGATATGAACTGCGCCATCTGCCACGATAGCTACGCCGGGGGCAAGGTGCGGCTCTCGCCGGTACGAAGCCCACGCCAGGGCCTGTCCAACGAGTGGCCGGCCTACCGCTTCGAGGCCGACAAGCTCTTCACCCTGCAAGACCGCATCGCCTTCTGCTACGAGTCGGTGGGCATCGCCGCACCCGAGCTTTATTCCGAGCCCTACATCGCGCTCTCCATCTACATGCTGGCCGAGGCCACCAAGGGCAAGAACAAGTTCACCGAAATGCCCGGTTTCACCCGCTAAACCACGCCGCGCCGGATTTGGCAAAGGGACGGATTTGTAGAGGAGGTGTCTATGCGTAGAGGTTGGATCCTGCTGGTGCTGCTGGGCAGCTTTGGGCTGGCCCAGGAGATGACCCCTGGCGCCTTATTACAGATGGGGAGCTTCCTCAAGAAGATCAACCCCGCCAGCTACCTGCTCTACGCCGCCGAGGCCAAGGATTTTGTGGAGGTCTTCGAGCCATTTATCCTGGACGTTCGCACCGCCGAGGAGCGCTCGAGGGGCTTCCTGCCTGGCTCGGCCCATATTCACATCAGCCAGCTCCCCGACCGCCTGAGCGAGCTACCCAAGGCGAAGGATCGGCCCATCCTGGTGTACTGCGGAACCGGCCACGTCAGCGCGGTGGCGGCGGCGTATCTGCGGGCCCTGGGCTACCGCGAGGTCAAAAACCTGAACGGGGGTTTTCGGGCCTGGCTCGAGCTGGGCCTGCCGGTACAAAGACCATAGAGGAGGCATATGAAGATCAAGTGGATGTTGTTGTTGGGTTTTATGTTGTCGCTATCGGCCCTGGCCCAGTCACTGGAAACCACCTTGCGCGGGGTCAGCATAGCCGATGCCCAGGCCCGGGTCGAGGCTGCCGTAAACGCCCAGGGGCTCAAAGTCGCCCGTACCCTGAACCTGGGTGGGCAGGTCAAAAACTTCAAGGCCGACTTCCCCGACTACCTGCTGATGGTGCTGGAGCCCGAGGCCGGGGTGCTGGCAGCCGTGCAGGAAAGCGTGTTGACCGCCATTATCCTGCCGCCCACCATCTACCTGCACGCCGCCCGGCCCGGGGTGGTCACGGTGGGAACCTTCGACCCCGATCTGATGTTTGGCATGCTGGGGGTCAAAAACACCAAGAGCCGCCTGCTGGGGGCCAGGCTCAAAGCGGTGATCGCCAGCCTGGGGCTGCCCCGCAAGGTGGCCCCGGCCATGATGCCCGACCCCAGCTCCGGTATGATGCCGGCCCTGATGTACTGGGTCGAGGGGGGCGATGTGGACGAACTGACCCTCCTGATCGAAAGCGAGCTAGGCAACGCCGGCCTCAACGTGCTGCCCGCGGTCAAGATGGGCGAGGTGGTGGGCATCCAGCCCTGCAAGAGCGAATGGGCCTACGAGATGTTTATGGCCCAGCCTGCCGGTGGCTTTGCTGCCCCTTGCCGCTTCTTTGTGGCGCCCATGCCCGGTGGCGTGCTTATAGGGGCCATTGAACCCATGCTGATGGGCATCATGCCAGGGGTGGCGCAGAACCAGAAAACCATGGGCATGCTGCAAGAAGCCCGGCGGGTGATGAGCCAGATTCTGGAAGGGGTGGGCGGCCAGCCCTACCGCCCCCGGCAGTAGGGTATCAAACCACCATGGCTTTCGTGGGCTTGGATAAAATCTGATAAACTTTAGGACAAGCCCAAGCACACGAAAGTTGCCGGGGGAGCACCCTCCGGGGTGGCTCGGGTCACGGGAGGAAGCATGAGCAAGGTAACACGTCGTAAGGTTCTCAAGGCGGGTGCGGTCGCAGGTACGGCGGCAGCCAGCAGCGCGTTTGCCCAGGAGTTTTTTAGCAAGCCCAGCAGCGTCCTGGGGCCGGCCAGGGGCAACCGGGTGGTCATTATCGGTGGGGGCTGGGGGGGGGTGAGCACGGCCCGCCATCTGCGCCGCAAAAACCCCAACATCGAGGTTGTGCTGATCGAGAAAAACCCCGCCTTCATGTCCTGCCCCATGAGCAACCTGTACCTGGGTGGGGTAAAAGACCTCGACTTTATCGTCTTCGACTACGCCAACGTGGCCAAGGCCGGGGTCACCATCGTCAACGAGCGGGCCATCGAGGTCAACCGGGCCGGCCGCTACGTGCGCACCACCAGCGGCATCATCTTCTACAACTACCTGGTGGTCTCACCCGGCATCGACTACATGTACGAGGCCATCCAGGGCTACAGCGAGGTGAAGCAGTTCCTGCCAGTGGGCTTCAAGCCCTGGGAGCACATCGCCCTCAAACGCCAGCTCGACAACTTTGAGGGCGGCGACCTGGTGCTGGCCATACCCAAGCCCCCCTACCGCTGCCCGCCGGGCCCCTATGAGCGGGCGGCCATGCTGGCCTACTACCTCAAGACCAACCAGATCAAGGGCAAGGTGATCGTACTGGATGCCAACCCCGGCCCCATCTCCAAGGGCCCTGGCTTTACCGCTGCCTACAACGACCTGTACAAGGACTACATCCAGTACATCCCCCAGGCCGAGGTGACGGCCATCGACTACGCCAAGAAGGAGGTCAAAACCCCCCTGGGCGAGTTCAAGTTCGACCTGGCCAACATCATCCCGCCCATGAAGGCTGGTGAGATTGTGCGCACCGCAACGCTGGGCGACCGCTGGGCCAACGTGCGGCTGCCCACCTTCCTCTCCGAGCGGGACGACCGGGTCTACATCATTGGCGACGTCATCGGCAATGTGCCCTACCCAAAGAGCGGACAGGTGGCCTACAACGACGGCAAAATCATTGCCGACCACATCGCCCAGCGCATTACCGGCAAGCGCCTGGACGAGATCGCCAATCCACTACCCGACAACATCTGCTACAGCTTTGTAAGCAGCGAGGAAGCCATCTGGGTCTCGCACAAGCACAACTGGGACGAGGCCGCCCGCCAGGTGCGTCAGCAAGCCACTGTAGACAACAACCGCACCAGGCCCAACGGGGCGCTGGCTTTTGAATGGGCCAGGGGCCTGTGGGGCGACATGTTTGGCCCAGGCGCCTGAGCCTGGGAGCCGGGGTGGGGCGAGCACCGTCCCACCCCCACATAGGAGAAAACACCGGATGAACCGTCGTAAACTGTTGCAACTCTTAAGTAAAGGTGCGGCTGCCGGAGCCTTCGTCAAGCTCTCCGGCGGCCTGGCCCAGAGCAAAATTCCCCCAGGCGCGACCGACACCATGAAGGTGCTGGGTACCACCCTGCGCGAGTACGGCGAGCGCAGCGAGTTCGAAAAGGACGTTATTCGCTATATCTCCCCCAACCTGCGCAGCCGCCACACCGGCGCCGACTTCACCCCATTGGAGAAGCTCGAGGGCATCATTACCCCCAGCTCGCTGCACTTCGAGCGGCATCACGGTGGGGTGCCCAATGTGAACCCCGCCGACTACCGGCTGGTGATTCATGGGATGGTCGAGCGGCCCTTGATGTTCACCCTGCAAGACCTCAAGCGTCTACCCTCGGTAACCCGCACCTACTTCATCGAGTGCGCGGGCAACGGGCAAAACGGCTACCGCAACCCCCCCGACATGACCCTGACCGCCACCCGCAGCCGGGGCCTGGTCTCGAACTCTTCCTGGACGGGGGTGCCCCTCTCGATTCTGCTGAAGGAGGCCGGCCTCAAAGAAGGCGCCCGCTGGCTGATTCCCGAGGGGCAGGATGCCGCGGCCTATATCCGCAGCTTGCCGCTGGAGAAAGCCCTGGAGGATGTGCTGGTGGCCTACGCCCAGAACGGCGAGGCCATCCGGCCCGAGCAGGGCTACCCGGTGCGCCTGGTGGTGCCGGGCTGGGAGGGAAGCATCCAGGTCAAATGGCTGCGCCGCATCGAGGTCACCGACACCCCGGTCATGAGCAAGGACGAGACCTCGGAATACACCGACGTCATGGCCGACGGCAAGATCTACGCCTTTACCTGGGTGATGGATCCGGAGTCCATCATCACCTATCCTTCGGGGTTGCAACAGATTCAGCGGGGCTTCCACGAGATTCGCGGCCTGGCCTGGAGCGGCCACGGGCGCATCCGGCGGGTAGAAATTTCGCTGGATGGGGGCAAAACCTGGAAGCAGGCCAGCCTCGAGCCCGCCCCCGATGCGCTCTCGGTGGTGCGCTTCAAGTACAACTGGGTCTGGGATGGCCGCGAGACGGTCATCATGAGCCGGGCCTGGGACGAAAAAGGCAACACCCAGCCCACCCAGGAGGAGTTTTTCGCCAAGTGGGCCCGCAACAACCGCTATCACTACAACGCCATTCAGGCCTGGCGGATTGGGGCCGACGGCAAGGTGGTCAACGGCGACAAGACCCTGGCTGGAGCCCCCGCCCGGCTCGGCGCAGTGGGCCGGGGCGGCTGTGGAGGTGAGTCCTGATGCGGCACAGGTGGTTTTATCTAGCCCTTTCGGCCCTGGCCCTTTCGGCCCTGGTGCTGGCCCAGGGGCGCTATCAGATCGGTACCCCGCTGAGCGAACAGGAGGTGCAGGAGTGGAATATCCGCCCCTCCATCCTGGCCAATGGCGTCGGGCTTCCCCCTGGCGAGGGCACGGTGGACGAGGGCGCGAAGGTCTATGCCATCCACTGCGCCAGCTGCCACGGCGCGAGCGGCGAGGGTGGGGCCTTTACCCGGCTGGTCTCCGAACCCTTCCCCATCACCACAGAGGTGGACCCGGTGGACTTTGCCATCGGGAACTACTGGCAGTACGCCACCACCCTTTTCGACTACACCCGCCGGGCCATGCCCTTTGCCACCCCTGGCATCCTGACCGACAGCGAAGTGTATGCGGTGGTGGCCTACATTCTCTATCAGAACGGGGTCATCGAGGCCAACGAGCCGATGAACGCTAAAACCCTGCCCAAGGTACAGATGCCGGCCCGGGCACTATTGGAGCTGGACCCCGCCACACAAAAACGCTTCCCCTGGATCAAGCTCCCTTGAGGTTAGTAAATGGATCGTCGTAACTTTCTTGATTTGTTGGCCAAAGGCACTTCACTGGGCCTGCTGCTCAAGCTATCGCCATTGGGGATGCTCGAGTTCGTCCGGGCCCAGAGCAGCCTTACTTCCTTTCAAAAAGCCCTGCTGGTAGACAAGGCCGGCAACCCCTTTAAGCTGAGCAGCCTCAAACCCCACGAGCCCTTTGTCTTCGCCTATCCCTTTGCGGCTACGCCCAACATCCTGGTCAATGTGGACACCGAGCTGCCTCCGGTAGAGGTAAAGATGCCCGGTGGCAAAAACTACCGCTGGCCCGGCGGGGTGGGCCCCCGCAAAAGCGTGGTGGCCTACACCAGCATCTGTCCCCACTCCTACAGCTACGCCGCCCCCAACCTGGGGGCCATGGGCTACTACAAGCCCGAGGGGAACCGGGGGCCTCGCATGGTCTGCTGCGCGCACCTCTCGGCTTTCGATGTGGCCCGTGGCGGCGAGGTCAAAGGGGGGCCCGCGCCCCACGCCCTGGCTGCGGTGGCCCTCGAGTACGACCCAGCCAAGGATGAAGCCTATGCGGTGGGCTTTTTAGGCAACCCCCAGTTCGATGAGTTCTTCCGGGCGCAGAACCAGGCCCTTCGCGACCTGTTCCGCGCCACTGCCCGGGCCCGCGAAGAGGTTGCCAAAGCCACCGTGATTCCCTACGCCGAGCATACCAAAGTGCCCACCACCTGTCCGGTGTTGGGATAACCCTCGAGTCCAGCCCATGACCCTGAGCCTCCCCATCGCCTTTCTGGCAGGATTCCTCTCTTTCCTGTCGCCCTGTGTGCTCCCTCTGGTGCCCACCTACCTGCTGTATCTGGGGGGCCAGCAGGGCCGCCCCATGCGCAATGCGGTCTTCTTTGTGCTGGGCTTTTCAGCCATCTTCTTGCTGCTGGGCCTGCCCTTCACCCTGCTGGGGGGCTGGCTCTTCGAGTACCGCGACCTGCTGGGGCGCGTGGGGGGTGGGGTGCTCATTTTGCTGGGGCTTTACATGCTGGGCCTCAAGCCCAAATGGGGCGTGAACCTGCGCTACCAGGGCCCCACCGACCGGCCCTGGGGGGCTTTTGTGCTGGGCATCGTGCTGGGGCTGGGCTGGACCCCCTGCATCGGCCCGATTCTGGGGGGCATCCTTACCCTCACTGCCGCCGGCGGGGGGGTGCATCTGCTGGTGGCCTACATCCTGGGCCTGGCCGTGCCTTTCTTGCTGGTGGCCTTCTTTGCCGAGCGGGCCAGGGGCATCCTAAGGCGTGCCGCACGGCTTTCTCATACGGTGGAGATTGTGGCTGGGGTGGTGCTGATTGGGGTGGGCATCCTCTTGCTCACCGGCACCTACACCCAGCTCAACAGCTTCTTCCTCAAAATTACCCCCGAGTGGCTGCAAAAACTGTTGTGAGCGGAGGGGCAGATGAGCACTGGTAAACCCAAGCTAGACGGTACCTTCACTGACCCCGAAACCCTGGAAGGCATCATCCGGCGCTTCAAGCGCATCGAGGGGCAGGTGCGGGGCTTGCAACGCATGGCCGAGGAAGGGCGACCCTTTAGCGAGTTGCTGGATCAGATCAACGCAACCCGCAAAGCCATGGACTCGGTAGCCAGCGTGGTGCTGGAAGAGTACCTGAATGCCTGGGAAGCCCAGGCCGCAGCAGGCGATGCGGAAATTAGCAAGGGTCAGATTGCCACCATTCTGCGCAAAATCATTTGAGCCGGCAGGGTGTGGGCACTTCTTCCATCCATTCTGCAGGCGAGGTTTCCATAAGGCAAAAGAATTTACGATGACCCTGCCGTAGCCACAGCAAGCGACAAGGCTTTGCCGTTGACAAGAAAAGCACCCAGACCCCTAAGGCCTGGGTGCCCCATTTTATCGGCTTACTTAAGGCCCAGCTTGTTGCGGGCTTCAAGCACCTGAGCTGCCGTCATGGTTTTGGCACGCTGGGCCTTGACCTCATCGGCAGTGAAGGCTTTCTGCCCAGCTGGCAGTTTGTTGCCCCACTGGGTGGAAATGTGGTTCAGCAGGGCGGCGATATCTTCGTCCTTGAGTTGGGCGTAGCCAGGCATTACACCCTGATACTTGGCGCCCTTTATGGTGATCTGGCCCTGCAGACCATAGAGCATTACCTGAATCAGATACTCGCGACCACCTTTAACAGCCAGAACTTCGGGTATATGGCCTGCCAGCGGGGGGAAGACCCCGGGAATTCCGGCGCCGGTGGGCTGGTGGCAGCCCTGGCACTGGGCGTAGAGGGGAGTGGTTTGGGCTGCTGCTGTCTGAGAAGCAAACACCCCCAGGCCCAACAGCAGCACAGTCGAGGAAACAAGTAGGGAAATATTACGCTTGATCAAGCTGTATCACCTCCAGCCTATAGTATGAGCCCAAAAAACCGATTTGCAAGCTTCTTTTGGTTATCTGAGGGATAACCAAAGGTTATTTGCTGGATTTCTCGGCCTGCACCAGCCATAAGGCCACCCCCAGCAGCGCCACCGCCCCAGCATAGAAAAGGAAGTCGAGGGCCGCTTTGGGCGAGAAAGCCTGGGCTTTTTCGAAAAATTTTACGATCAGGATCATCAGAATGACCTGACCCAGTTTAGTCTTGAGGTCGTTGAGGCTTTTAACAATCAACACGTTGTTGAGGCCACCCTCGGGCTGCCTGACCTCGGCGATGAAAAGCTCGTACAGCCCCAGGGCAAAGATAATCAGCACCGAGGCCAAGAGGGCCAGGTCTAGCGCGCCCACCATCAGGGGAAGGGCTTTTTCCAGGCTGCCCGAGCCCAGCGCCCGCCAGACCTCGAGCCCCGTCTGCAGCGCAAAGTAGATAGCCCCCGCCAGAAGCCCCACCACCGGCAGGAGCATCACCCAGCGGGCACTCCAGAGCACCGACTGGATTAGCTGTTCCAACCGTTTCAAGCCCGCCCCACCGTGCCCATCAGTTCGAACTTCTCCTTGATGACCTGTTTGAGGTAGTCGCGTCCCGCGCCCAGAATCTTGCGGGGGTCGAACTCCTTGGGGTTGCCCACCACCACCTCGCGGATGCCGGCGGTAAAGGCCAGGCGCAGGTCGGTGTCGATGTTAATTTTAGCAATGCCATTGGGGATGGCTTTCTTTACGTCCTCGTCGTGGATGCCGGTGGGGTCGCCCAGGTCGGCTCCGGTGGCGGCCATTTTGTCCTTGAGCCATTGCGGTACCCCTGAGGAGCCGTGCAGCACCAGGGGGATGCTCACCCTCTGGGCGATCTGCTCGAGGCGGACGTGGTCAATGTAGGGCCGCCCCTTGCCCTTGTAGGCCCCGTGGGAAGTACCAATGGCAATAGCCAGGTAGTCGATCCCGGTGGCCTCGACAAAGCGGGCAGCTTCGTCAGGGTCGGTGAGGAAAGCATCCTTGGCATCCACCACGATGTTGTCCTCGATGCCCTGCAAGCGCCCCAGCTCGGCCTCCACACTGACCCCTACGGCGTGGGCTGCTTCCACACACTTTCTGGTCTCGTGCACGTTTTCCTCGAAGGGGTGGTGCGAGGCGTCAATCATCACGCTGGTGAACCCAGCCCTGAGGGCCTGCAAAACCATCCTGTAATCGGCCCCGTGGTCGAGGTGCAAGACCACCGGGACACTCACCCGGTTGGCCATATCGCGCACCAGGTTAGATAGGTTCTCCAGCCCCGCATACTTGCGGGCCCCATCCGAGACCTGAATGAAGACTGGAGCCTTGAGGGCCTCGGCGGTCTCGAGGATGGCCTGGGTGATCTCGAGGTTGTTGGTGTTGAAGCTGGGTACAGCGTAGCCTTCACGGCGAGCTTTGTCGAGAACATCTTTACCTGGGGCCAGCGGCATATACCTCTCCCATCAGTTTTTCCATATTTTCGGCCACAGGCCGGTCATTAAACAAGGCGCTGCCTGCTACCACCACGTCGGCCCCGGCCCGGAATACCTCGGCCACGTTCTCGGGCTTGATACCCCCATCTACCTCGATCAGGCAGGCCGGGTTTAGCTGCTGGCGCAGGCCACTAAGCCGGCGGATGCGCTCGGTGCTGGCGGGGATGTACTTTTGCCCGCCAAACCCGGGGTTCACGCTCATCAGAAGAGCCAGGTCGAGCTCGGGCAGCAAGGGCAGCAGGGCCTCCAGGGGTGTGCCAGGGTTGATGGCCAGGCCAGCCTTTTTGCCCAGCTCCCTGACCTGCTGCACCGCCCGGTGGACGTGGGGGGTGGCCTCATAGTGCACCGTAATCCAGTCGGCCCCGGCCCGGGCAAAATCGGCCAGGTAGCGCTCCGGCTCCACAATCATCAGGTGCACGTCCAGGGGCAGGGTGGTTATCTTACGGATGGCCTCCACCACCAGCGGGCCAAAGGTCAGGTTGGGTACAAAGCGCCCGTCCATCACGTCCAGGTGAATCCAGTCCACCCCCGCCGCCTCGGCCTCCCGGATCTGCTCGCCCAGGCGGGCAAAGTCGGCGGTAAGGATGGAAGGAGCCACCAGCAGCTTAGGCATAGCTGAGGGCCCCCTTCAGAATAGCAAGCGCGCGCATATGTACCAGATAATACGCGATAACCCGCTGGGTTAGTAAAGATCGCTTCTGGGGCACAGCTTCTCCAGGCAGTAGCCCAGTCTGCCGGTGTGGCCGTGCATCAGCAGACCCAGGCCAGTGGCGTGCTGGTCACGGCAGCGCACACCACGCAAAAAATGCCCGTCGGATGCTGGTTGCAGCGGTGGGTGTCTTTGGCGGGGGTGTAGACCCGCTGGGCACTGTATTCTTGCGCTAAGGATCGCGCCACACCCCCACCCAGGGCCTTTACCGCCTGCACTGCCGTCACCCCTGCAGGTCTGCTCCGGCGGTGGACAGCACCGTCTGGGCATAAACAGTGGAAGCTCATTTTTCAGGCATTTGATAATATCTACTTATGCTTGAGCGTCGCCCCTTTCCCAACCCCCAGTCCCTTCGGGTGTTTTTATGCGTGGTGCAGGAGGGCAGTGTGGGCCGCGCCGCCCTGAGCTTAGGCATGACCCAGCCGGGGGTGAGCCAGCACCTGCGGGCTTTAGAGCAGCAGATTGGCCGTCCGCTTTTTCACCGCCAGGGCCGTCGGCTGGTACTTAGCAAAACCGGGCAGGACCTGCTGCCCGAGGCCCGTCGGGCGGTACAGGCACTGGAAGAGTTTGTGCAGGCGGCCCAGGCCTTAGAGCGCCTCGAGCGCGGACGGGTGGAGATTGGGGCCTCGACCACCATAGCGGTATACGTGCTGCCCCGCTACCTGACCGAGTTCAAGCGGCTGTACCCCGAGATCCGCATCAAGCTGGAGAGCGGCAGCTCCGAGCAGCTCACCCGGCGGCTATTGCAGGGTGAGATCGAGCTGGCGGTGGTGGAGGCGGTGGAGCACTTTCAGGGCTTTCAGCGGCATCTTTTTTACGAGGATGAGCTGGTGGTCATCGTGCCGCCAGAGCACCCCTGGGCCAAAAAAGAAGAGATCGCCCCCGAGCAACTGGCCGAAGTTCCGCTGATTGTGCGGGAGCCAGGGGCCATGACCTTCCGGGTGCTGGGGTCGGCCCTGGAGCAGGCCGGCCTCGAGGTCAACCCGGTCTTCTACACCGACAACCACGAGGTAACCAAACGGCTGGTGCTCGAGGGGGCCGGGGTGGGCATCGTTTCCAGCGTGGTGGTGCGGCCCAACCTAAAGGTGGGCAACCTGCGGGCCTTGCGCATCAAGGGCATGGAGCTGCGGCGGCTTTTCTGGCTGTTTTACCCCAGCGAGACCGGCAACCCTGCTGCCGAGACGCTGCGGAACATGCTGGTCTCCTGATTGCTGGGTGTGCTTAGAGCGCTCTTCACAATTATTGAGCCGCTCAAAAACTTTATTGCGTCGTCCTGCACAGTACAGTTGCCTCCCGGATGGGAGGCAACGTCTGTGAAGAGTGCGATAGCCACACTCCAGCGCTAGCGGTTGTTTTTATCCGGACAGGCCTCGAGCCTGCCCGCAAAAGGCGCTGGCGGCGGCAAAGGCTCCCAGACCAGGCGCACCTCCTCCCTTCGCCAATTGAGCGGCATGGGCCTCAGAACAAGGGGCTCCTTGCGGTACTGTAGCTGCTGGCCCAGTTCACTGCCCCGCGTAATCCAGCCCTGGCCCTCGGGGCTGTAGCCGTAGCTGAAACCCACCGCCCGCGGCCCCTGGGGCTCCAAAAAGCGCAGCGAGCCTAGCCCCGGCCCCAGTGCCACCGCCCGCCCTGACCCTACCCACAAACCTCGCCGCTCGCCTGCCACCTCGGCCTCGCCCACCAGCACCCGACCGGTGGGGTAGTCGCGCCACATGCGAAAATAGTCGAGCCCCGGCCTGCGCCACAGCTCGGCTCGAGCGGTGTCCAGCCAGAGCAATAGCCCCTCCGAGTCGCCCTCTTGTTCGGCCCGCCCCAGCGCCAGGCCGGGCCCCACAAAGCGCAGGTAGTCGTTGCCGGGAAAGTTGCTGCGCCAGGCCGGGCCCGGCCTTCCCTGCCGGTCGAGGCGCATCCAGAAAGCGTCGAACCCCCCCGGCCCCGCCGTCCGCCCCACCACCCAGAGCCCCCTCGAGGTGCCAAAGCCGCTGTAGGCGTAGGCATCCCCCGAGGCCGGGTACACCCAGCTTTTGCGGTCTGCCAGGCGCAGCACCCAGGCGTCCCAGTCGGGTCCGCGCAGCCCCCCCAGGGCATACTCCCCATCGGTAGACCAGAGCAGGCCTTTCCCCACCCGGTGCGCCACCACCGGCTTCCCCCGCCGATCCAGCCGCACCACCAGGCCCCCCTCGCCACTAAAACCCACCGCCACCCAGCCCTCGGGGCGCTGGGCCAGGCCATATAGCCCTTCGTCGGTCTCGGCAAAACCCAGGGTGTGGGCCCCCTGCGGCGTCACCACCAGGGCCTGAAGCCGCCGCCCTTCCACCCAGGCCCGGCCCACCCAGACCCCCTCTGCCCCCGCAAACAACGCGCTGTTGTGCAGGGTCGCCAGCAGCAGACAGGCAGCCAGCATGGCCCGCAGTTACTCCGGACGGTACTCCGACCGTTGGGGCGTGAGTGGTTTGGCTCTGCTTTGGGAGGCCAGCAGGCGGTGGTGGATCTGGCGGGTCAGCCACCAGACCCCGGCCATCACCACCGGGATGGAAAGCCCGGTAAAGAGCTCGGGCTGAACCGGCCAGCCCGCCTCTTTGGCGGCCTTTGCCAGATAGTTCAAAAGGCCCACCACATAGTAGGTGATGGCGGCAATCGAAAGGCCCTCCACCGTGCGCTGGAGCTGAAGTTGCAGTTCCTGGCCTCGGGAGAGCTTGGCCAAAAGCTGTTGGTTTTGCTGCTCTAAGGCGATGTCCACCCGGGTACGCAGCAGCCCCCCGGCCCGCTCGATGCGCTGCGAAAGGGCCGCCAGCCGCTGGGCGGTGGACTCCACCGTGGCCATAGCCGGAGCAAAGCGGCGCTGCAGAAACTCCCCGATGGTCTGGGTTCCGGAGATGGGGCCCTCGCGCAGCTCGGCCAGGCGGGCCTGTACGATGCCCTGGTAGGCGGCGCTGGCCGCAAAGCGATAACCGTGCTGGGCCATGGCGTGCTCGACCTGGGCGGCCAGGGCCTTGAGTTCGTCCAGGAGTTCCTGATCGGAGCGGGCCGAGCTTTGCATCTCGCTGGTGATGCCGGCCAGGTTCCGCTCGGCTTCCTGAAGCATGCTGCGCAGGGAGCGGGCCACCGGCCAGCCCCGCAGGGCCATCATGCGGTAGGCCTCGAGCTCCAGCAGCCGCGCCGCAATCCGACCGGCCCGAACCGGACTGGTGCTGGAAGGAGCCACCACCACCATCCGCTCGAAGCCGTCCGGGCGCAGGCGAAAATCGGTAACCGCACAGCTATGGCCGTTGCGGCCCAGCATCGAAGCCACCACCGTCTGCCCGCCAAACCAGGCCTGGGCCTGCTCCAAGGGCTTGGAGGGAGGTTCCACCTCGCCCACCAGCATCAGCAGCTCGACCGCCGTGATGGTGCGCCCAGGGATGTTTTTGAGCCAGTGGGGGTCCAGAACCAGGCCACCCAGAAGCCCGTTTTCGCTCGGTTCGGTTCGGGGCAGCGGCTGGATCAGGGTGTAGCTGGTGAACTCGGTGTGCCGCTCCCACTTGAGGGTGCCGCCCGCTAGGCGCAGCCGCAAAAAAGTGCCGGCGAGCTGGTCGAGGTGCAGCTCACCCTGGCCGCTGAGCCGGCGCAGGTGCTCGAGCTCCTGCTCACGCGAGACCCCTTCGTTGAGCACCGCTACCTGCACCACCAGCGCTGGCAATTGAATACGCACGGTGGGCCGGGCATGCAATTCGTTGTGCAGCTCCTGTCTCAGGGCGTCGTCGGGCGGCAACATAATACAATACTTTAGCGGCAAACTTTCAGGAATCCAGCAGGCGGGCATGAAGGAGCAGCCTGGTGGCCTGGGCCGCGATTGCGCTCAGGGCGCTCGACATGTGTCTCCTTTCACAAAGTGAATCATGGGGGCCAGTCTAGCTGCAGCAATCCAAAACTATCAAGCTCGGTTTTAGTTCTTTTGATAAATAATGCTTATTGAATAAATGAAATCTCGCTGGATGGTTCCCTTGATGTAGTGAGCCAGAGCGATAGCGGGTGAGATCACCTTCAGCCAGCTTCGAAGCTGGGCAGCACCAGCCGCCGACCGGCGTGAACGAGCACCTCGAAGGGCACCCCGTAGACCTCCTGCAACAAAGCGGGCCGGAGCAGCTTTTCTGGCGTACCAGCGGCAACCAGGCGGCCCTCCTTAAGGAGCAAAAGCTGGTCGGCAAACAAAGCCGCCAGGTTCAGGTCGTGCAGGGCGGCCAGCACCAGACGGCCTTCCCGTGCCAGCCGCTGGGCCAGGGCCAGTACCTCGAGCTGCTGGCGGGGGTCGAGGTGGTTGGTGGGCTCATCCAGCAGCAGGATGGGGGTCTCCTGGGCCAGCACGCGGGCCAGGTCGACCCGTGTGCGCTCGCCCCCCGAGAGTGAGAAATAGGGCCGGTTGGCCCACGGAAGGGCGCCGGTTTGCTCCAGCGCCCAGGCGATGCGCTCCCGGTCGGTGGGGTTTTCGGAGCGGCGCTGCTGGTGGGGCAGGCGGCCCAGGGCCACCACCTCGCGCACCGTATAGGGAAAGGCCAGGCTGCGCTGCTGGGGCAAAAAAGCCCGCTCCAGGGCCAGTTGGGCCGGCGTGTAGCGCTTTAGGGGCACCCCTTTGAGCACTATGCTGCCCTCGCTGGGGGGCCACTCGCCCGAAAGCAGCCGCAACAGGGTGCTCTTGCCTGCCCCATTGGGGCCCAAAATGCCCCAAAAACCCGGCTCCAGGCTGAACGAAGCCCCGCGCAGCAGCCAGCGGCCTGCCCGCTGGAATCCAAGTGCGTGCGCCTCGAGCCAGCTAGCCACGCCAGCCCTCCCGCCCCAACAGCAGCAAGAAGAGCGGCCCGCCTAAAAGCGTGGTGAGCAGCCCCACCGGCAGTTCCGCCGGGGCCAGGGCCGTGCGGGCCACCAGGTCGGCCAGTACGGTCAGGCTGGCCCCCAGAAGCCAGGCCGCCGGCAGCACAAAGCGGTGGTCGGCCCCACCCCAGGCCCGCAGCAGCCAGGGCACCAGCAGGCCCACAAAGGCGATGCTTCCCGCTGCCGCCACGGCTGCCCCCACCCCCAGGGCTACCAGCAGCAAGGCCCACCGCTTCAGGGCCGCCACCCCAATCCCCAGGTGGAAAGCCTCCTCTTCGCCCAGGGTAAGGGCATTGAGGGCCCGGCCCAGCCGCAGGAGGGCCAGGGTGCTCAACAGGGCCAGGGGGGCGGTCAGGGCCAGCAGTTCCCAGCCGGCCCCCCCGAAGCCCCCCAGGGTCCAGAAGGTCAGGCTTCGGCCCTGGGGGTCGCCCACGCGAAACTGCAAAAGCCCCACCAGGGCGTTCAGAATGGTGGTCAAGAGCAGGCCCACCAGCAGCAACCGCACCCCGGTCTGTTCGCCCCCGGCGGGCGCCAGGCGCAGCAGCAGGGCCAGCGTTGCCAGCACCCCCAGAGCCGCCGCCAGGGGAAGGCCCCAGGCGGCCAGGGGAAAAAAAGCCAGCCAGAGCACCGCGCCCAAAGCCGCCCCGGCCCCCAGGCCCAGCAGGCCGGGCTCCACCAGGGGCGTGCGCAAAAGGCCCTGCAGCACCGCCCCACTAAGGGCCAGGGTGCCCCCTACCAGCGCAGCCAGGAGCACCCGCGGAAAGCGGATGTTGAGCAAGACCGAAGCCCCCTCGAGCCCCTCCCGCAACACCCGGGGAATCTCCAGGGGGGGAATGTGGTAGGCCCCGCTGGCCGCCGCTAGCAGCAGGCTGGCGGGCAGCAGCAGGGCCAGGACTACAAACAAGAGCCGCCGACGGCTAAAGGTGCTGGGGGGCATCAGGGGTTGAAGCTGGGGTGGTTAATCCGCACCGGGCCGGTTTTCTCGTAGAGGGCCTGGTGGAGCTCGAGCGCCGCCCGGCCCGCCGTGTAGCCATAGCCCGAGATGTAGGTCACGTCCATGGCCACAATCCGGCGGTTACGGCCGGCAGGGGTCTCGGCCACCCCCGGCAGGCGCAGGATGTTCTCGAAGCTAAAGGGCTGGTCGGGGAAGAAGGGCACCACGATGGCCTCGGGCCGGGCTGCCACCACCGCTTCGGCGGTGATGTTCACGCAGCCCCGCACCGCACCGGCCCCCTGCACAGTCTTGACCGCATTCTGGGCCCCGGCCAGGGTAATCAGCCCTGCGCCGCTGGCTTCTTCGCCGCAAACAAAGGTGTTGCGGGGATCGCGCGGGTAGATGTAGAGCACCCGCAAGGGCTCACCCCGGCGCACCCGGGTTTTGGAGCGCAAGGCCAGAAGGTCGCGCTCGAGGGCCCGTACCAGTTCTTCGGCCCGTGCCGGCTGCCCCACCGCAGCCCCAATGGTGCGGATTTTCTTTTTGACCCCCTCCGGGGTAGGTTCGTCGGGTACCAGCACCACGCTCACGCCGGCCTGGCGCAGCTGGGCCAGCACCGGCGGGGGGCCCGCTTCGGAGACCGCCAGCACCAGGGTGGGCCGCTGGGCCAGCAAGGCTTCGGCGTTCAGGCGGAAAAACAGCCCCACATCGGGCTTCTTCAAGAGAGCCGCCGGAATGTACGAGCCGGTATCGCGCCCCACAATGCGCTCGGTGAGGCCAAACTTGTCCAGAATCTCAGAGATGGAGCCGCCTACGCTCACGATACGCTCGGTGCTTCTGACCTCGACTTCGCGGCCCGTGGCATCGGTTACGCGAAAGGGCTGGGCTAGCGCCAGCCCCAGCAGCAGGGGAAGAGTAAGGAACCAAAGTCTCATACCAAGTGGGGAATATACCAAAATGCGCGGCAAACAATTGTCACAAAAGTGTTACCCACTAGCCTTTGGGTGGGCGCAGGACACCCAGGCCGGCCCAGGCCCGCAGGGAGTAGAGAGTGACCCACAGCCAGAAGGCGCCCAGCAGCAGGAGCAGCACCCAGGCCAGCCCGCCCAGGAAGGCCGAGTCCAAACCCCTAAAGAGGGCCAGGGTGGCCAGGGTGAAAGCCCCCAGGGGGAAGACCAGCCCCCACCAGCCGGGGGCAAAGTGGAACTGCGCCCGGCGGCTCTCTACCAGCAGGGTATCCAGGAGCAAAAGCAGGCTCAAGGCCAGCCACCAAAGCCCCAGGCCCCAGACGGCCAGCCCCACCACCGGCCAGGCTTCAACCCAGCCCGGAGGAACCAGCCCCACCTGCGCCCCGCCCTCGAGCCAGCGCCAGGGCGCCAGCACCAAAAGACCCACCGGGGCCAGCCCGATAAAGACCGAGGGCAGAAAGTGGGGCTCGAGCCGCCCGTACCCATACAGCCGTTGTAAAAAACTCGGTAGCACGAACAAAAACAAAAAAAACCCAATGCCCAGGAAAAGCCCGCTCAGCACCCACAGCTCTTTCTGCCAGACTTGGGGAAAACTGGAAAGCCAGAGCCCCCCGGCCATGGGCACCAAAAGGGCCGAGACTGGCGGGATGAACCAGGCCCCGTTGGCGGCCTCGAGCGGCAGCTTAAGCCGGGTGCTCACGGTATAGACCACCAGCAGGCCCACCGCAAAGATCAAGGGCGTCCCCAGCAGAAAAAGCCCCTGGCCCAAAGGGATCGACCATGGCCCTAGCGGCAGCGCACGGGTCGCCAGGCTCAGCACCAGCAGGGCGATGGGCAGGGTGGGGAGCATCTGGGAGAAAAGGGGGTGCTGTAGGTCAGCCAGGGCCGCCTGGGGAAAACGCAGGAGCTTGGTCAGGTAGAGCGCCAGGAGCGCCGCCATGACCAGGAGGGCCAGCAGGTAGACCGGCAGGGCCAGCCCGACCAGGCCGAACTGGGCCAGGGCCAGGGCCAGCACACCGGTGCCCATCACCGTGGCAAACCAGGCCGGGTTAAAGTAGCGCACGCTGGGCGCTGCTAGAGCTGCTTCCATAAGGGCCTCCTAGTGCACCGCGGCGTGTTCCTGCTCGGCCAGGTAGCGCTCGGCCATCATGGCCGCACGGGTACCGGCCCCCACGCTGGTGGAAAGCTGACGGTAGATGGGGTCGGCCACGTCGCCCGCAGCAAAAAGCCCTGGCACCGAGGTAAAAATTTCGTCCCGCACTGCCACGTAGCGGTCGGGCCTGAGCTCCACCACCCCCTGCAAAAAGCCAGTGTTGGGCTCGTGCCCGATGAAGACGAAGACCCCATCGGTGGGGTAGTCGTAGACCTGGCCGGTCTTGAGGTTCTTGAGACGAACCCCGGTCACGGTCTCGTCGCCCAGCACCTCCTCGACCACGGTGTCCCAGATGAAGTGCATCTTGGGGTGGGCCAGGGCCCGGGCCTGGGCGGTCTTGTTGGCCCGCAGGGTGTCACGGCGGTGTACCAGGGTGACCTTGTTGGCAAACTTGGTGAGGAAAAGGCCCTCTTCCACCGCTGCATCGCCCCCACCTACCACCACCACTTCCTTGCCCCGATAAAAGAAGCCGTCGCAGGTCGCGCAGGTGCTCACACCCCGGCCATAAAACTTCTCCTCGCCCGGCACGCCCAGCTTCTTGGGGTTGGCCCCGGTAGCCAGAATTACACTGCGGGCGCGGTAGTCTTGCTCGTAGCCCCGCACCACAAAGCCCTCTGGGGTTCGCTCTACGCCCTGGGCCTCGTCCATCACAATCTCGGCGCCAAAACGCTTGGCCTGCTGCACCATGCGCTCGGATAGCTCAGGCCCCGTGATGGGCTCGGGGAAGCCGGGGTAGTTTTCTACCTCTTCGGTCTGGGCAATCTGGCCCCCCGGCAGGCCTTTTTCCAGGATGAGGGTCTTCAGGTTGGCCCGTCCGGTATAGATGCCTGCGGTCAGCCCGGCGGGGCCGCCCCCGATAATCACCACGTCGTAGAGTTGGCTCATAGTAAAGTCTCCTTGCGCCAGCATAAGGCTGGCCCTTCATGGGTCAGTATAACATACCCCTGGGGGATATGTACTCCGGGACGTTTGCCCCTACGGGGGGCCTGGCTATACTGGTTTATCTATGTCCGCCGCCCCGGCCCAAGCCCGCCGTGCCCTCTGGGTTTTGTTCCTGGCAGGGCTGGTGCTGCTGGTCTCGAGCCAGTACGCTTTGCGCGACCCGCAGAGCCATGCCTTGCCGGTGCACTTCTTGCCGGGTGTGGATCTCTGCACCTCCCCTGCAGGGTCTTCGCAGGCCCCATCCACCCCCTCCCCCACCCATACCCACCAGCCCCACTGCCCCCTCTGTGTGATGGGGGGCTTCAGCGACGGGGCCCCGCCCTTCGTTGCGCTTCCGCAGCCAGTGCTGCAAATCGGGGAAAGGCTGTGGCCGCTCGAGGCCGCCCAGCCCTCCCTAGAGTCGGTCTTCCCCCGGCTCAACCGGGGGCCGCCCCAGCTTGGCTAAACGCAGCCATACCGTGCGCAGGTGGCCTATAGCCGCTGGCGCTGGTATGTGCAGTAGGTTTTCAGTCGGCCCAAACCCCCGCCGCCGCCTTACCTAGCCATGCTGGTACTGTATCCCCCTGCCCCCCTACCCCCCCTGCCCCCCGGCCAGACCGTGGTGCTCGAGGCGGGCGTTTACCGTGGCCCCTGGGAGATTACAAGCCCTGGGGTGCGCCTGCTGGCCCGTCCGGGTGCGGTGCTGGATGGGGGCGGCCAGGGCAGCGCACTCACCCTCTCTGCGCCCGGCATTGTGGTGGAGGGCCTCGAGGTGCGTAATGTGGGCCCCGGCGACGACTTTTACCAGCCCGATGCCGCCGTGGTTTTATACAGGTGCGAAGACTGCGTGGTGCGGGGCCTGCGGGCCCAGGGCGCTACGGGGGGTATCCGGGTGGAGCAGTCCAGCCGGGCCGTGGTGGAGAGCTGCGCCCTCCTGGGCACCCTGGCTGCCCCCGGCCTCCAGTCCTACCGCAGCGACGGGGTGGTGCTGCGGGGCAACCGCATCGAGGGCTTTCTGGACAATCTCTATGTGGAATACGGCGAGCGGGTGGTGGTGGAGCACAACCAGCTCGAGGGCGCAGCGCGCTACGGCCTGCACCTGATGTTCACCTACCAGGCCCAGGTGCGGGGCAACCACAGCCAGGGCAACCGGGTGGGCTCGGCCATCATGCACGGGGCCGAAAACCGGGTGGAGTCCAACCTGTTTGCCGAAGAGGTGGGCCCCTTGCGCTACGGGCTGTTGTTACAGGAGGAGTGGAAAACCGTGCTGCGGGATAACCATTTTGCGCGTAACACCATTGGGCTATTGTCGCTGGACTCGCGCGACACCCGGCTCGAGGCCAACCGCTTTAGCGGCAACGGCACCGCCCTCTTTTTTGCCCGCGACACCGACCAAAACACCCTCGCCGCTACCGGCAATACCTTCGTGGGCAACCTCCACGACCTCGCCGTGGACGACCCCAGGGCCCGGGTGGTGCTCAAGGGCAACGCCTTCGACCGCGCCGCGCCATTGCCCATTCCCCACCTGCCCAGCAGCAGCTTTGCCCTGCTGAGTGCGCGCCAGCCCGACCTGAGCCTCTTTGCGCTTTCGCCGGGGGTGATGCTCTGGGAGGCCGTCGAGGCCAGGGTGCCGGGTCTGCGCCTACTGGCTCTGGCCGACCTCGAGGCCCGTCCGGCGGCGCCACCCGCCGCTGGGGTAGCGCCCGGCTGGCTGGGGCTGGCTTTTTTGAGTTTGTTGGGGGGTCTATGGTTGAGGTGGTAGGCCTGTACAAAAAGGGGCGTCTGACCGGTATTGACCTGCGCCTGGAGGCGGGCAGCCTGGCCCTTCTGGGCCCCAACGGGGCGGGCAAGAGCACCCTCCTGGGCCTGCTGGCCGGGCGGCTCAGGCCCGATGGTGGCACGGTGCGGCTCTTCGGATACCACCCCCAAAGCCTGGGGGCGGCCAAAGTCCGGGCCTACATCCCCCAGCACCTGACCTTCCCAGCCACCCTGCGGGTGGAAGAGGTGCTAGAAGCCGCCCGGTGGCTCAAAGGAGCCAGCCCAGCCGACAAGGAGGAGGCCCTGGAGCGCATGGGCCTGGCCGGCCACCTGAAGCGCCCGGTGGCCCAGCTCTCGGGGGGGTGGCGGCAGCGGCTGGCCCTGGCCGCGGGACTCATGGGCTACCCGCCCCTGTGGCTGCTGGACGAACCGGCCTCGGCTTTGGATAGCGAGGGCCTGCACCGCTTGCAGGACTGGCTATCGGCGCACCTTACCACAGGCGGACTGGTGATTCTATCGGCCCACCGGCAGGAAGAAATCTCGCGCCTGGCCGAGCAATTTTTGCACCTGGAAAACGGTCAGGTGATCGCAAAAGGGAGTCTGAACTATGCACAAGAACCGTCGTGAAGTGGTGAAGATGCTTACGGCTCTGGGCACTTCAGGCGCGCTTTCCCAGGTGCTGGCCCAGCAGATGCAGCCGGCCCCCATGCCGGCCAGCCTCGAGACCATCGCGGCCAGGGCCATCCCTTGGGAGCAGGGCACCTGCGACTTCTGCGAGATGCCCCTCAAGACCCCGGCCCCTGGGGCCTTTATGGGCCGCACCTTTGCCCCCGGCTTCTTCGAACAGACCTACAGCCAGATTGCCCTCAAAGAAGCGGCCAAAGGCAAGGAGGCCCACCACTTCGAGTCCATTGCCTGTATGGTGAACTACGCCTGGGTCTACGGCCTGCGCGACGGGGTGGGCAGCACCTTCTACGTAACCGACCGGGGGGCCTACGACCCTGCCAAAGGCCCTGCCGCCGTTAAGCTGCTTCCGGCCCGCCAGGCGGTGTACCTGTGGGGAGAAAAGCGCGGCTGGGTGGTAATGGACGCCAAGATTGCCGCCTTCAGGAGCGCCGAAGCCGCCATGACCTTCGCCCGCACCATCCCCGACCTGGGGCGCACCCGCCTGCTGGACTGGCAGACCCTGGTAGACCTGGCCCCTCTGCCGGAGATGAACCTGGTGAACCTTCTGGCCAGGCACGCTGGGCTGCTGAAGTAAGCGTGGACATTTGGGGCTGGGGGGCGAGCTGTCACCCCCAGCCCCCGGAGGAACCCCCAATGAAACGACGTACCCTTATCAAAAGTCTGCTGGCCCTACCCCTGGGGTTTGGGGTGCTGCAACCGGCTCTGGCTGCCCCTAGAGCGCTGCGGGTAGGGCTGGAGGCCTGCCCCTACTGCAACATGACCATCCTGGATGCCCGCTATGCAGCCCAGATGATCACCTCCACCGGCAAGGTTTATGCCTACGACGACGTGGGCTGCCTGCTCGACCACATCCTGGGGTATGGGGGCCCCAAAGCCACCCCAAAAGAACTTTATGTGGCCGACTTTGCCACCTCCGAGCGCAAAGAGGCCCGCTTTATCCCGGTCAATCAGGCCCATTTCCTGTATAGCGAGCGCATCCGTACCCCTATGGGCGTGGGCTTGCTGGCTTTTGGCACTGCCGCGGGCCTGGAAGCCTACCTGAGAGAGCGCCCCCAGCACCAGGGGGAAAAACTGCGCTGGAACGAGCTCCTTACCAGGGGCCGCAAACAGGCCTGGGTGCCAGGCTACGGAAGGTAAGCATGGCCCTCCTGCCCCTCTACGCCAAGGCCCTGCTGCGCAACACCTGGGCCTTTGCCCCGCTGCTGCTGCTGCCCCTGCTGGCCCTGGCCTTCCAGGGCCGGGGGGAGGCGGTGGCGGTGGTCTCGCTTTTTGCTTCTTTGGCGCTGTTGTTGCCCCCGCTGGTGCTGGCCCTGGCGGTGCCCCTCCTCACCGCGCGGGAAGACTGGGCCTTCTGGGCCGGGATGCCCCAGAGCCCGGCCCGGCTCTACCTGAGTGGGGTGCTGGGGGTGGGGCTGGGCCTGAGCCTGCCCATTCTGGGGGGGCTGGCCCTGGCAGCAGGGCTCCTGGGGATGGGGGGCCAGGCGGCGATGCTCCTGCTCTTAAGCGGGCTGGGCCTGCTGTGGTTCTGGGTGGCCCTGGCGGGCTGGGTGGGGGCAGGCCTCGAGCCCGCCCGGGCGCTGGGGGTGGGTCTCTTGGTCTGGGGCCTCCTGGTGCTGGCCTACGACCCCCTGGTGGTGGGGGTGGCGGTGGCGCTCAGAGAGTACCCGCTGGAAGGGTTTTTGCTGGCGGCGGTGCTCCTGAACCCACTGGAGCTTTTTCGGGTGGGGCTTTTGTATGCCCTGGGGGCCCCGGTGCTGGTGGGGCCCACGGGGTATTTGCTCAAGGAGATTTTGGGTTATACCGGCGGCCTGCTCCCGCTTTGGGCAGGCCTGCTGGCGGTTGGGGCCGGGCTCCTGGGCGCGGGCTGGCGCTTTTCAAGACGGGATAGATAGACCTGGCTGTACGGCTTCTTACATATACATAGCGCGTCCACCCGCAAAATAATGCGTATGAAAAGGTTTCTTCTCACTATGCTCCTCGTGCTGGCAGGTCTGGCTCAGGCCCAGCCTACCCTGAAGCTCGAGCAGGGCTGGATCAGGCGGGTACCGGGCAACATCACCGCGGCCTACCTGGTGCTCTACAACCCCACCAATCAACCCATTCGCATTGTGGGGGCCAGCACCCCTGTGGCCACACGGGTGGAGTTTCACCAGACCACCCACGCCGGCCACAACGACCACCAGGATATCTCGGCCATGAAGCGGGTGGAGTTCCTCACCGTGCCCGCCCGGGGTCGGCTGGAAATCCTGCCCGGCAAGTACCACCTGATGCTTTATGGCCTGCGCGAGAAGAACCCCCGCCCCTTGCAGGAAGGGCAAAAGGTGCCCCTGACGCTACGGCTACAAGGTGGGGCCACCCTCACCTTTACCCTCACCGCAGAGATGCGCTAAAAGCTCGAGCGTCTGGCAGGTGCTTTTTTTGGGGCAGCAATGGAAGCCCCTTTTTATTTTCTCCGCCAAATCCGTTTGCGCTTTATATCCCCCAGGGGTATAATGTCCCCGGATATGACGCGATTCGCAAAAGTTGGCATAGAGCGCCTGCGCAGCAGCCTGGCTTGCAGGCTACGGGGGTTTTCGCTGTGCCGGGTGATGCCCTGGGTGGCGCTGCTGGCGTTGGGATGGGTGGTGTATAGCCGATGAAGCTAAGCCCGGACGCCCTTTTGCTGGGCCCTTTGGCCCTGAGCTGGCCCAACCTGGCCCTGTTGATTGGAATTCTGGCCTTTACCTGGTTGGCGGCACGGCAGGGGGTAGAAAGTAAAGCCTGGTGGGTGCTGCTGGCCACGCTGCTGGCAGCCCGGGTGGGCTATACGGTGGCGCACCTCTCCACCTGGCCCAGCCTGGAGGCCGCCCTGCTGGGCACGCTGGACATCCGCAGCGGGGGCTGGAACTGGTGGGTGGGGCTTCCGGTGGGGGCTCTGGCCGCAGCGCTGCTCTTGCGCCAGGAAAGCCCGCGGCTTTTGCTGCCGGGGGGGGCTGCGCTTGCGCTGGCCTTGCTGCCCCTGGGGGTGCAGTTTAGCCTGACCCGGCCCACCCTATCCTCCGCTGCGCCCGAGCACGCCAGCCGCATGGTGCAGTACCTCGAGCCCGCCCAAAGCCGCCCTACCGAGGTGCGCTTTGACCAGCTACCCCGGCCCATGCTGCTCAACTTCTGGGCCACCTGGTGCCCCCCTTGCCGGGCCGAGATGCCGCTTTTGGTGGAGTACCAGCAAAAAGGCTACCCCATCGTGCTGCTCAACGCTGGCGAGGACGTAGGGGCCATCCAGGGCTTTATGGCCCAGACCGGGCTTTCGGCGCGGGTTTTCCTGGACAGTGCGGGCTTGCAGCGGGCCTTCCAGGTGAGCGGGCTGCCCACCACCCTGCTGATTGGCTCCAATGGGCAGGTGCTGGCCCGCCACCTGGGGCCAGTCAACCGGGCCCAGCTCGAGCAGCTTTTGCGGCAGCTTCAGTAGGGCGGTTTGCCTGTAGATGGCAGCCTCCGCTTGCACCCGTTGGAAGAAGCAGGCGCATGGGGTACGATACCCCCTAGGGATACACCATGCGCACTGTTAAGAAAAATGACCTCGAGGCCCGTACCCGCGTGTTGAACCGGCTCAAGCGGCTGGAGGGGCAGGTGCGGGGCCTGCAAAAGATGGTGGAAGAAGACCGCGACTGCCGCGAGATTCTGACCCTGCTCTCAGGAGTCAAAAGCGCCCTGGAAGCCACCGGCGAGCTCATCTTTGAAGCCTACCTGGAGGAGTGCCGGGCCGATCTAGCCAAAGGCCAAGGGGACACCAAAGCCATCGTGGAGGCCGTGCGCCTGCTGCGCGGCTAAAGCCCAGCGTTCAAGCGCCCCCTCCAGACCCTGGCCGGGCCAGGTAATGCTCCAGTAACCCTGGCGGTTTAGCTTGTAGCTACCTTTTAGGAAGGGCCTCATGCGGGGGTTAATTGCCACACTCGGCTTGTTCTCGCTGGCCTTTGCCGGGCCGGATGCCGTTCTGGTGGTGCGGGATCAGGTTTTGGAGCAAGGGCGGGTGGTGGAGTATGTGGGTACCCAGCGCTACCCCGTACAAAACGAGGCCGAACTCGAGCTGCTGGTTGGTCAGCTAAACCGCCCCGCACGACCGGCCCGCTTCGTCTTCGACCCCCATAAGGGCTGGATTGCGGTGCAAAAAACGGGTTATCGCCTGGATTCTAAGGCGGTTCGGCTGGCCTACCGGGCTGCGCTCGAGGTCGGCAGGCGTGAGTTTGTGCTGCCGGTAACCCTGGAGCCGCCCAGACCCAGTGTGCACGACCTGTGGCAGCGTGGCATCCTGGAATTGGTGGGCGAAGGACGCACCGGCTTTGCCGGTTCGCCGCCCAGTCGGATTCACAACATCCGGCTGTCCTCTTCCAAGTTCGATGGGGTGCAAATCCCACCCGGGACAGTCTTTTCGTTCAACCGCACCCTGGGGCCTGTAACCGCGGCGGCTGGCTATCAGAGAGCCTGGGTCATCCGGGGCAACCAGACCGTATGGGATGTGGGGGGTGGGGTCTGCCAGGTCAGCACCACCCTTTTCAGGGCCGCCTATTTCGCTGGCCTGCCCATCGTGGAACGCTACCCCCATAGCTATCAGGTGGGCTACTACAAACCTACCGGCCTGGACGCTACCGTCGCTTTAACCAGGGACTTACGCTTCAGAAACGATACCCCTGGTCATCTGCTCATCCAGACCTCAGTCCAGGGAAACGACCTGATTTTTCGCCTTTTCGGCAGCAAAGACCGCGAGGTAACCTGGCAAGGCCCGGTTGTTCTGTGGCGCACCCCTCCCCTGCCCACCCGCTACATCTACGACGCCACCCTGCCCCTCGGATACCGCCGGCAAATTGACTTTGCCGCGGAGGGTGCCTGGGTGCGGGTTTACCGAACCGTGCGGTTGCAAACTGGGGCAGTTCGGCAGGATGTGCTCGAGAGCCGCTATAAAGCCTGGGGGGCGGTGTATCTGGTAGGCACCCGGCCATAGCCCCCCGATGCTTCCCTGCACAGCAGGTGCTTTCTGAGGCCGGCCACAGCCAGCCAACTACCAGCGGGGCATACCGGCCAGACCACCCAGCTCGCTAAACAAGCGCTGCTCGGTTTCGGCCCGAACGAACTCGAGCCGGGAACCAAACTGCGCTGCCAGCTCGGGCAACACCCGCTTGAGTTCCACCTCTTCTACTGGCTGACCGGGGCAGTGGATTTGGGCGGCCTGGGGGCTGGTGCCTAGCCAGCCATCGGGACAGCGCCAGGCTTTTTCCTGAAGGTGCCAGGGCACCAGCACATACTGCAAGCGCCCCTCCTGTAACAGGTTCAGCACATGATCGAGGCCCCCCACCCCCTTCTCGCGCACTTCCAGCAGCAAGGCCTCCTCCCCCCGCCGCTCCACCTGTTCGATGGTAGCGGCCACAGCCTTGAGAATCTCAGCCGGGCTGGGGTTAGAGGCGTGCAAAGGGGGCAGCACCGCCACCACTTTTTCGGCCACCGGCTGCGGCAGGGCTAGCTGGGCTTCCTCGGGCACTCCCAGCAAAATCAACCGCTGCAAGCCCCGCTGGTCCACCTGCTGTTGCAAAAGGATCCCAGCCTCACGGTAGAAGCGCAGGCTCCACTCATCTACCCGCCGACGGAAATGGTCCTTGCCCGAACCTCCGCGCGCCGGCACCCCCGCATCGCTGGCAGTTGGCGAGGCGCTGCGCCCAGGCGTGCCGGTGCGGTCTTCGCCCAGGTGGCGCCAGTTGTGGGTGTCGAGCAATCTGAAGGCATCGGCCACTTCTTCAATCCCGCCCAGAAAAACCTCAAACAAGCGCAGGTGCTCCTGATCCATATGCACCACACCGTAGCGCTCATATTCGTCCAGGGCTAGCAGCAGCGGGGCCAGGTAGGGCGCGCCCCAGTGCGCTTCCACCCCCGCACGGGGCTCGAGCAAAGGCAGCTCGACCTGCAGGTGGAAGTCTTCAAACAGGTCTTCTGCGACAAAAAGAACACGGGTACGGCCCTGGGGAATGTAGTGCTGGAGGCGCTCGAGCACCTTCCTGGCAAGGGCCTGCGGAACCCCTGAGCGTTCCATGGCTTCCTTGGCCCGCAGCACGTAGGCCTTGCCACTGTTGTCGGGGTTGGCAAGGTTTACATCCAGATACAAGGAGAGCAGCGGTGCGGCGTGTGGCGCTATAACCTCGTGGAGGTAGGCGATTTGCGCTTTGCTGAGCATATATCTCCTTTCTAAAGAAATACTATCGCGGCCTTTGCCTTTTTGTCGCTGCAGGAAAACGAGAAGTGAACGATCCCCTTCGGTCGGGGCGAACAATCACCTGAATGGTGGCTGTTCGCCCCGACTCCGGATCATAGGTTAACTCAAAACTTGCACCTATGCTCCCGGCCTCAGATTTATGCGGGGGGACCAGTTGAAAGGGGCTGCCGGTTTCCCGTCAGATGACGGGTGCCATGCAAAGGGCAGCCCAAGTGTTACTCTCCCGCATCCTGGCCCTTCTGCCAAGCCCCTACCTCCGGGATTCCCTCAAGGCTCTGCTTCTCCTCCTCCTCCAAGGCCACGGCAAGGCTAGACCCCAGCACAGCCAGACCAAGTCCCCCTCCGCCCTCTCCCGTTTTCTGAACCTCTACCCCTGGCCCACCCGCGCCCTCATCCGCCTTACCAGAAGGGAGGCCGAGAAAGCTCTGGAGGGGGCCAGAAGACGAGGGGGACCCAAGCCCAGGCTTCTGGTAGTCCTGGACCTGGTCACCCTAGAGAAACGCGGACGCTTCCCCCATCTCCCCCTCTCCTTCTTCCACGGCCAGTGGGGCCTCCACCTGGTGGTCCTCTACCTCGTCTATGGAGACCTTCGCATCCCCTGGGCCTACCGCCTGTGGCGGGGGAAGGGAGAGAAAAGTCTTTCGCTCCTGGCGCTTCGTCTGCTCTCCTCCCTACCCCCTTGGCTGAAGGGAGCCTTCCGCCTTCGGGTGGTGGCCGACACCGCCTTTGGCACCTCCCGATTCCTTTTGGGGGTGAGGAGGATGGGTCTGGAGGCTATCGTGGGGGTACGCCGGGACCGGCATCTCCGGGGAGGGGGTCATCTGGCCCAGCTCAGGCGCCAGGGGGGCCGGGTCTACCTGAGGGGGCTCTCTTTCCCCGTGTGGGCCTTCCGCTACCGCTACCCTCTGCCCGGGGGCGGGTGGGAATGGCGGTATGGGGTGGCCACGGCCCGGACGATGCTGGTTTGGGGGAGAAAGCGGTTCGCCATTGAGCACTTTTTCCGGGCGATGAAGAGCGAGTTTTCCCTGGGGCAGTTTGGGCAGCGGAGTGCGGTAGGGGTCCACCGGTTTCTGGTGCTTTCCCTTTTGGCCTACCTGTTGGCCCACTGGGTGCGGGTGGAGGGGGAGGGGGGCCTCACCTGGCGGGAGGCGGGGGTGCTGGCCGCGCGGGTTTTGTTGCCGGACCTGTTGGTCCGGGTTGTCCTGCTGGAACTCCATACCCTGGGCCTGTGGCCGCCGGGGGGAGGTGGGGGGTTATGCAGCGTATGCGGGAGGTGCAAGTTTTGAGTTGAGCAAGCTTGTCTCAAGTACGCGAATAGGGGTCGTGTCAAGATCTATGTGTAAGCGTCTGTGTACGAGAGGCATACCTTTCCCGAAGCATCCCTTCCAGCACCTCCTGCACCTCCGCAAAACCCTTGAGCCTCCGCTCCGCCCACCTCCCCTCCTGCCTCTCGGACTCCAGGTAAAGCAGCTTGTACACCGCCTCCTCCTTGGGAAACCTGTGGTCCCGCACCTTGGTCCCCCGGATAAACCGCTCCATCAGGTTGGTGCTCCGCAAATAAGGCCAGAGCACCTCAGGGCGCAAAAGAGCCCCCGAGTTCTCCCACCAGGGAAGGGTACCTGGCCCCCCAGACCTCAAAGCCCCAAGGGCTTCCACCAGACTTGACCGATATACAGCCCTTGGGGTAGAGAAAGATCATGACTCTGCGCCAGGCGCTATCCCAGGTCCCGGACCCTCGGGCCCACAACCGGCAGTACCCCCTTTGGGGCCTTCTGGCCCTCATCCTGGTGGCCTTCCTGAGCCGCGTGGACTCCCTGCGCGGCGTGGAACGCTTTGCCCGCGCCAACCCCCACCTCTTGCCCCACCTGGGCCTGCGCAAGGCCCCAGGCCACACCGCCATCACCCTTCTCCTCAAGGTGTTCTCCTGACGGAGAAGCAGTCACCGCCTGGATCCTGAGAAGCTCCAGGCGGCCCTTGGCCAGGTCTTCCCCGAAGCCGACCTTGGGGAGGTCCTGGTGGTGGACGGGAAGCACCTGCGGGGAAGCGGCAAGGGGAAAAGCCCCCAGGTCAAGCTGGTGGAGGTCCTGGCCCTGCACCTCCATACCACCCTGGCCCAGGCCCGGGCGGAAGGGAGGGAGGAGAAGGCCTTCCTGGAGCTTCTGGACCGTTTGGAGGCGAGGGAGCTGGAGGGCAAGGTGGTGGTGGGGGACGCGGGGTACCTGTACCCTGAGGTGGCGGCCCGGGTGCGGAAAAAAGGGGGGACTATCTCTTGGTCCTGAAGGGGAACCAGGGGGAACTTTTGGAGTGGGCCCTGGAGGTGTTCAAGGGGATGGCGGGGAGGCGTCTTCCCGGGGAGACGGAGGCGACCTGGAGTGGGGTGCGGGACGGGGAGGTGTGGACCTACCGGGTTTGGGCTTCCCCCTACCTGCCGGAAGAGGTGCGGGCCTTCCCTGGGGCCAGGCAGGTGGTGCGGCTTTGGCGGGAGGTGAGGCACAAGGGGACGGGGGAGGTGCGGCGGACGGTGAGCTACGCCCTCACCAGCCTGGGGCCGGAGGTAGCGGACGCAAAGCGGCTGGGGAGCCTGTTGCTTTCCCGCTGGGAGGTGGAGAACCGGTCTTTCTGGGTGCGGGACGTGTGCTTTGGGGAGGCGTGGTTTCGCGGCGACAGCCGGGAGGATGCCTGTCAGGTGCGGGGGGTGGGGGCGTGGGTGCTAGCGGTGCTGCGGGCCTTCCTGGTCTCCATGCTTCACCGAGAGGGGGTGAGGGAGAAGAAGGCAGCCCTAGAAATCTTCTCCTTCAACCCCCTCTCCGCCCTGCGCTTCCTGGGGCTCTATGCGGCATAGCGGTCAAGTCTGGGCTTCCACCCGGCTCCTTGCCCTACAGATCCCCCTCAGGTCCTGGGCCAGCCAGGCCCGGTCCCGAAGACGCCCCTGGGCTAGGCTGGAGCGCACCCTATGCGCCACGCACCGCTGCCACTGGGCCAGCGGATCGCCTCTTCCATCCCGGACAGGCCATCCAAGACCCGCCGCAGGCCCCTCTCCCATAGCTCCCTCAAAACCGCTTCCCAAGCGGTGGCGCTCTCTGTGGGCAGGAGCCAGAATCCCAAAACTCGCCTTTCCCCGCTCGGGGTGATCCCCAGGGCCACGTACACGGTTTCCCGTACCACCCCCTCCCCTTCCCTCAAGACCTTGATGGCAAGCCCATCCAGGTAGACCAAGGCCATCTCCTCGGGCAAAGGCCGTCTGCGGAAGGCTGCCGCTGCCTCCAAGACCTCGTCCGTCAGAGCGCTCAAGGTCTCGTGGGAGTACCGGTGGCCCAAGAGCAGGCTCATCACTTCTGCCGCCTTGCGCTGGCTGAGCCCGGCGGCGTAAAGGGCCACGGCCACCTCCCCCAGGTCCACCATGCGGCGGGCGTAGGGTTTTAGGAGGGCAGGGTAGTACCGGCCCTCCCGGTCCCGGGGGATGGCTAGCTCCACCTGCCCAAAGGTAGTTTCCAGCCTCCTGGGGTAGTAGCCGTTTTTGCGCCCGCCGTGCTCCCGCAGGAAGGCTGTACGGTCTAGCTCCATGAGCATCTGCAGGATCTCGCCCACCGTTTCCTGCACCGCTTCCCTCAGCAAGCTCCGCAGGGTATCCTGGTCCACGGGGTACCTCCTTTCCAGCTTTGGTACCCCCATTCATACACAGACCCCTACACAAAATTCCTTACACGACCCCACGGGGTACCTCCCTTCTCACCTGGTACCCCCATTCATACACAAACCCTTACACAAAGTTCCTTACACGACCCCGCCCTGCCGGCTCAGGGGAGGGAAGGTGGTGGAGGCGGGGTGGAAAGGGTGGATGGGAAGGGTATGCAACTGGATCGAGACCCGGTTCAGCGTGATGGTGCGGTCTTTGGGGCTTCACCGGGTAGAAGCCCGCTTCTACTGGGGCCTGGTGGCCCGGGTCAATCTCATCCTTCCGGTACACAACCTGATTCGCAGCCGGGTGCTCCTGAAGATGGCCGGGGTGGAGTGATGAGGTAGCACACGGAGGCATATGTGGGCGCCTAGCAGCAGGATCACGGACAGAGTTAAACTTGCTCCCGGATCAGCTCGTGAAACACCTCCTCGAGCGCCGCTTCGCGCACCTCCAAGTCGCACAGGCTGGGATCGACGGCTAGGATCTGGGGAATGACCGACTCAGGCCGCTCGGTAGCCAGTTCGATATAATCCCCCACCACAGAAGCCTGGAGTATGCCGGGCAGACCTTCGAAGCTTGTAGAGCCGACGTGGCTGCGGAAGCGGATGACCTTGGCCGCCACCTGCGATTTCACCCGCTGCACGGGCCCATCAGCCCGCACCCGTCCTTTGTGAAGTACGATGACCCGCTCAGCCCAGCGGTCGGCCTCGTCAAGGTAGTGGGTGGTGAAGAGCAGGGTCTTCCCTCGCATCCAGACGTGTAGGGACTCCCAGAAAGCCCGTCGGTAATCCGGGTCCAAGCCCGCGGTGGGCTCGTCAAGCACGAGAAACTCTGGATTGCCGCAGATGGCTAGGGCAAACTGTACCCGCCGCTGTTGCCCTCCGGAGAGACGACCATACCAGCGCTCCTCGAGGCCCTCCAGCCCCGCCAGATGGAGCGTGTCGGCCAAAGAGAGTGGGTCGCGGTAGTAGCTGCGGAAGAGCTCCACCGCCTCGCGCACCCCCAGGGTCGGGGGGATGGCGGCTGATTGCAACATGACCCCCAACCGACTGCGGGCGCTGAGCGATTTAGGGCTCTCGCCAAACAGCTGCACCTGGCCCGCATGGGGGCGTAACAATCCCAGGGCTAAGCTCACCAGGGTGGTCTTTCCAGATCCGTTAGGCCCCAACAGGGCCACCTTTTCTCCTGGCACGAGCGTCAAGC